>WFRO01000553.1 GCA_015486475.1 Bacteroidales bacterium | reverse complement strand
GTGGCAGGATTGTTCGTCGCTAACGCTCCTCACGGACCTGGTATGGAGAGCTTTACAAAGAAAAGCCTGCCTTGCTGCGCAAGGTTACGGGCTTTCATTCGTCTTTCAACCTTCGTCGATCATCGTTCCTCTGTGGCAGGATTGTTCGTCGCTAACGCTCCTCACGGACCTGGTATGGAGAGCTTTACAAAGAAAAGCCTGCCTTGCTGCGCAAGGTTACGGGCTTTTTCCCTGCCCCGTCCTGCAAGCAGGCTTGCGTCCGGGACATGAAAAAAGCCCGGCACTTCGTGCCAGGCTTTTCTTTGTAGCGGGGGCAGGACTCGAACCTGCGACCTTTGGGTTATGAGCCCAACGAGCTGCCACTGCTCCACCCCGCAATATCGGATTGCAAAAATAACATAATCCTTCCTTTTAACAAAATAATTGTTGTAATTTTGGTCGCTTTTCTTATTTAACCCGATACAGGCAAGATGGTTGAGGAAAAAAAGAAAAAAAGGAGCTGGACCGAGAAATTGCGGCTAACCCTCTCGCGTGAGGAGACCTTCGAAGAGATCTGGAACATACGGATCACCCGCGCCGGGTTCATTGCGGCTCTTTTCTCTTTCATCCTGGGGATCGTGATCATCGTTTCCATGCTGATCGCTTTCACCGACCTGCGGGAGATGATCCCCGGCTATCCGGATGTGACGGTGCGCGAGAATATCGTGCGCAATGCCATCCTGCTCGACTCGCTGGAGCAGGAAATCAAGCTGCGCGACCTTTACCTGAAAAATATCCAGAAGATCATCTCGGGCGAGGTGCCGGACAATTTCACCAGTGATGCCGACACCCTGACGAGCCAGGACAAGATCCGTTTTTCCCGCTCTCCGGAAGATTCGATACTGCGGCAGCAGATCGAGTCGGAGGAGGAGTTCAACCTCTCTCTCTCGCGTGATTACAACGAGCGCCAGGTCGCTTTCTACAAGCTGGCTTTTTTCCCGCCGGTGCGGGGCATCATCTCGGGTCATTTTGATCCGGCCCGGAGTCATTTTGCCACAGACATCGTGGGCACGCCGGGGATGGTGGTGCATGCCGCCCTCGACGGCACGGTGATCTTCACCGGCTGGACGCTGGAGACGGGATATGTGGTGGCCCTGCAGCACAGCAATAATCTGGTATCCATATACAAGCACAACAGCAAGATCCTCCGCAATGTGGGGGCTGTGGTCAGGGCAGGCGAGGACATCGCCCTGATGGGGACCACGGGCGAATTGTACACCACGGGTCCGCATCTCCATTTCGAGTTGTGGTACAACGGTCAGCCCATCGACGCCGAGAAATATATCATCTTCTAAATTTTGCCGGAGGCCGCGAGGGATCTTTTATGGTTAAGAACATTTGCATATTGGGATCGACAGGATCCATCGGCACGCAGACCCTGGAGGTGGTGCGTCGCCATCCCGGCCGTTTCCGTGTCACAGGTCTTACGGCGGGCAGCAACTACAAGCTGCTCCTCGAGCAGGCCCGCGAGCTGCTGCCGGAGAAGGTGGCCATCGGCGATGTGTCGTTGTTCGAAGAGGTGAAAAAGGGGCTGGCTGGTTTGCCTGTACAGGTGCTGGCCGGCGAAGAGGGCATCCTGGAGATCGCCCGCGACCCTTCGTCGCAGATGGTCGTGGTGGCGCAGGTGGGGTTCTCCGGTCTGAAGCCTACACTGGCAGCCATAGAGGCAGGCAAGGAGATCGCCCTGGCCAACAAGGAGACGATCGTGGTGGCCGGCGAGCAGGTGATGCAGAAAGCCCGGGAGAAGGGGGTGCCTATCCTGCCGGTAGACTCCGAACATTCGGCGGTTTTCCAGTGCCTCATGGGTGAGGCGCACAGCGCTGTGGAGAAGATCATCCTGACAGCTTCGGGAGGACCCTTCCGGGAAAAGACAGAGAGCGAGATCGCCCGGGCCACCCCCGAGGAGGCACTGCGTCATCCCAACTGGAAGATGGGGGATAAGATCACCATCGACTCGGCCTCGCTGATGAACAAAGGGCTGGAGGTGATCGAGGCGCGCTGGCTGTTCGATATAGAGCCTGCTTCCATCGAGGTGGTGGTACACCCCCAGTCGGTGGTGCATTCCATGGTGCAATTCCGCGACGGCTCCATCAAGGCACAACTGGGTCACCCCGACATGCGGGTGCCTATCCTGCTGGCCCTCTCCTGGCCGGAGCGGTTCGATTCCCCCTGGGGCGGGTTTGATTTCTCGCAGCCGGCAGCCCTGACATTTTTTCCGGTCGATACAAAAAAATTTCGTAATCTTGCGCTCTCGTATTCTGCGCTGGAGCGCGGCGGTAATATGCCCTGTATCCTCAATGCAGCCAACGAGATAGCCGTAGAGGCTTTCCTGCAGGGAAAGGCCGGCTTCCGGGAGATGTCGGACATCATCGAGGCAACCATGGAGCGTGCCTCCTTCCTGGCCTCCCCGGCGATGGACGAGCTGATCGCCTCGGACAGGGAGGCCCGCCGCATCGCCGCAGAGTTAATAAAACAGCGATAACAGAAAAACATGGATATACTGATAAAAGTAGCACAACTTCTTCTGAGCCTTTCGATCCTGGTGATCATGCATGAGCTGGGTCATTTTACCTTTGCCAAGATCTTCCATACACGGGTAGAGAAGTTCTATCTTTTCTTCAATCCCTGGTTTTCTCTTTTCAAG
>WFRO01000552.1 GCA_015486475.1 Bacteroidales bacterium | reverse complement strand
GCGTAGGGAGAAAGACGAAACTCCCACACCAGAAAACCAAAAAATACCAGGGCCAGGATCCCCAATGCTCCCACCAGGGCACAATAAAATCCAAATAAACAGATCACCTCTTTTTTCATGACCATTCCTTTTTTATTTCTATGTAAGTATATGTATTTCAGGACAGTGATACACAAAAAACGCTGTCCGAAATACTATAACCCGGTGTGGAATATGTCACATTTTTTCACTATATTACCCTAAAATTCCTGCGGGTGACAAAATGCATCCATTGCCATATCCATTATGAGGCGCTCGAGGTGCTCAATGCCGCTGAGATGGCACAGTTTGAGCAGGGATGCCGGGAGGTACGGTTCGAGGCGGGTGACAAGGTGATCCCCGAAGGACTGCCGGTGACCCATGTGGTCTATCTCAAAGAGGGCATCCTCAAGATCTGTCTCAAAGGGCAGGGCGACAGGAACATGATCCTGAAGGTACTGGCCCCCGGCTCATTTGTGGGCCTGTATGATGTCTTTGCCCACAGTTTCCGATCCTGTTCAGCCATTGCCCTGACACCCGTCACGGCCTGTCATATCTCCCACGAAGTATTCACCATGCTCATCCGCTCCAATGGTGATTTTGCCCTGGAGGTGCTGAAATATATCAGCCTCGAGGAGATGGATTATTTCCACCGTTTCCTGAACATGCTGGGGAAACAGGTCACGGGGCGGGTAGCTGAGATGATCCTCTATTTCGCCGACCATATCTTTCACGCCGACCGTTTCAACATCGCCCTCACCCAGACAGAGCTGGGCACCATGGTGGGGGCTTCCCGCGAGAGCGTGAGCCGGGTCATCAAAGACCTGCGGAAAGACCGGATCCTTAAATGGGACCACTCCTCGATAGAGATCCTGAACAGGCCCCTGCTGGAAAAGATCAGCCGGGCCGGATGAGGTTGACAACCTAAGGAATATTTAATATCTTTGCATCCCTTTTGGAGAGTTGCCGGAGTGGTCGAACGGGGCAGACTCGAAATCTGTTGATCCGCCTAGCGGGTCCGGGGGTTCGAATCCCTCACTCTCCGCAACAACAGAACAAACCCCGCTGTGCGGGGTTTTCTTTTTTCGGGAGTCCGTTGAAAGCTCGCTTTCAAAAGGACGAACGGGAAAAGAAAAACCGAAAGGTTTGTTCTGTTGTTGCAGGGATCCCCCGAACGGGATCACGAGCGCAGCGAGTAATCCCCGCCGGAACGATGAACGATGATCGATGAAGGACGAATGTCGAAAGGTCTAAAAGTCAAAAAGTCGGAAAAGTGGGAAATGATCGATGAAGCGATGAAGAGATAATGCGATAATGCGATAATGCGAAAAAGAGAAATAATTTTGAATTCTGATTTTTGATTCACTACTGTCCGAGATAAATTTGAAATATGCTTGTATAATGCAGATAACTAACACTACTGAGAAAAATACAGTGATAATGCCCCTACTAAATCAGCCAGTCACCCTGAGCCTGTCGAAGGGTCAGACTGGCGAAAAGATTAGCCTCATTACCAGCAGTCTATGCTTCGACAAGCTCAGCATGACTGCCTAGATTAGACTCTTTTTAATTTTTGTCGGACACCAATGATTGCTGAATGCTGATTTTTCAATCATTCCCCGTCCGAACGGACGTTCGTCCGGGCGGGAAGCATTCACTCATTCACTCATTTACCTCCCAGCACCTAAAATTTCTACTTAATTTCATCCCGACGCAGTCGGGGTTAATTTCGCGACCGAAGGGAGCTAATTTCACGAGCGTAGCGAGTAAATTTCCATTTAATTTCGTTCGCGCAGCGAGCACTCCCTCTCCATCTTCTCCAGCAGCCGCAGAGCCTCTTTAATGCTTTTCACCCGCGGCACTGTCATCGTGAGCTTGTCATTCTTCTCCCGCAGCTTCACATGCAAAGGCTGTTGCTGAATGAACAACAGGATCTTCCGGAAAAGGTCGGAATTGTAAAAAGGGGAATTCCTGTCGGAGACAAAGTAAGCATGGAAGGTGTCCTGCTTGAGGATGATGCGTTCCATACCCAGGCGCATGGCGAGGCGCCGCAGCCGCACCACATCGGTGAGGGCCTGTGCCGGCGGCGGCAGTGGCCCGAAACGGTCTTCCAGCATACGCTCGAAAGCGGCCAGCTGCTCCTCCTCCGTCAGATTGTTGAGCTGGCGGTACAGCTTCATCTTCTCCGTGGTGCTCCCCACATAGTCGTCGGGCAGCATCACCGCCAGGTCGGTGTCTATCTGCGCATCGCTGACAAAGAGACGTTCCTCCTCCGGGACCTCCTCCCGCTCTTTCTCATACAGCTCTTTGAACTCGCCCTCTTTCAGCTCCTGCATGGCCTCCTGCAGGATGCGCTGGTAGGTCTCGAAACCGATGTCGGCAATGAAGCCGCTCTGTTCGGCCCCCAGCAGGTTGCCCGCTCCCCGTATGTCGAGGTCCTGCAGGGCAATATTGAAGCCGCTGCCCAGTTCGGAGAACTCGGCGAGGGCCCGCAGCCGCCGCCTTGCCTCGGGAGTCACCACCGTCAGCGGCGGCGCCAGGAGGTAACAGAAAGCTTTCTTGTTGGAGCGTCCCACACGCCCCCGCAACTGGTGCAGGTCGCTCAGACCAAAATGATGGGCATTGTTGATGAAGATGGTGTTGGCGTTGGGGATGTCCAGGCCCGACTCGATGATCGTCGTGGCCACCAGCACATCGAACTCGCCCCCGATGAAGCCCAGCATCACCGCCTCCAGGTCCTTCCCCTCCATCTGGCCGTGGGCCACGCCGATGCTGATGTTGGGCACGATCTCGCCGATCTTCTTCGCCACCTTTTGGATGTTGTCCACCCTGTTGTGAATGAAGAAGACCTGCCCGCCCCGGTTCAACTCATATTCGATCCCCTCGCGGATGACATGCTCGTTGAAAGAGTGTAGCTCGGTAATGATGGGATGCCGGTTGGGCGGAGGGGTGTTGATGATGGCCAGGTCGCGGGCTCCCATGAGCGAGAACTGCAGCGTACGCGGTATGGGCGTGGCCGTGAGGGTGAGGGTGTCCACCTCGGCCCGCATCTGCTTGAGCTTCTCCTTGGCCGCCACGCCGAACTTCTGCTCCTCATCGATGATCAGCAGCCCCAGGTCCTTGTACTTCACATCCTTGCTGATAAGACGGTGCGTGCCTATGAGGATGTCGATCTTCCCCTCGGCCAGGCGCCGCAAGGTCTCCCGCTGCTCTGCCGGCCGTTTGAGACGGCTGATGTAATCGACCGTCGCCGGAAAATCTTTCAGTCGCTCCGAGAAGGTGCGATAGTGCTGCATCGCCAGGATGGTGGTAGGCACCAGCACGGCCACCTGCCTGCTGTCGGCCACCGCCTTGAAGGCGGCACGTATGGCAACCTCCGTCTTGCCAAACCCCACATCGCCGCATACCAGCATGTCCATGGGATGGGCTGTCTCCATGGCCTCCTTCACCTTGCGCGTGGCCATCACCTGGTCGGGCGTATCCTCATAGAGGAAGGAAGCCTCCAGCTCCTGCTGCAGGTAAGTGTCGGGCGAATAGGCGAAGCCCGGCTTTTCCATCCTTTTGGCATAGAGGGCGATCAGCTCCCGGGCGATATCCTTCACGCGGTTGCGGGTCTTGCGCTTCAGGTTCTGCCATGCCTTGCCGCCCAGCTTGTGGATCACCGGCGGCACGTTGTCCCTGCCCTTGTATTTGGAGATGCGGTGCAGGCTGTGGATGCTCACATAGAGGATATCGTTGTCCTTGTACACCAGCTTGACCACCTCCTGCGTGCGGCCGTTGTTCTCGATCTTCTCCAGTCCTGCAAAACGGCCGATGCCATGATCGACATGCACCACATAATCTCCGGGATGCAGGGCTTTCAACTCTTCGATGGTGAGGGTCTCCCGGCGGGTGAAGTTCTTGTCGAGCCTGTACTTCTGATATCTCTCGAAGATCTGATGATCGGTAAAACATACGGCCAGGAGGTCATGGTCGATGAACCCTTCGTGGAGGGTCCTGCTGCAGGTCTCATAGCGCAGGTCCGGTGCCAGGCTGGCCAGGATCTCACGCAGTCGTTCCAGCTGGGCGGGGTTGTTGGAGACGATGTACTCGCGGTAGCCCAGCCCGGCCAGCTCGGTCATACGGCCGGCCAGCAGGTCGAAATTCTTGCGGAAGGCCGGTTGGAGGGATACGTGGAACTCCAGCACCCGGGCCTCTTTTTCTGCGTGGGTGCTGCCGAACTCCACGCGTGCATAGCGGTCGGCCAGCCTGTCAAACTCTTCCGGACCCATCAGGGCCACGACCGGTTGTTCCATCTCTTCCTCCTCTTCCTCCGGCACCTCCAGGCTCTGCAGCTCGCCGATCCTGCCGATCGTATCCCGGATCAGCGTCCGGTCACGCATCCACAGCGTCGCCGAAGGGGGCAGCAGCGACAGCACGGACACCTTCTCAGTGACCTCCGTCATACCGTTCACATCGGGCAGGAGCACGGCCTGCGACACCTTCTCCACCGAGAGCTGGGTCTCAATATTGAATGTGCGTATGCTCTCGATATAGTCGCCGGCGAAGTCGAAACGGTAAGGGTATTCGGCGGCATAGGAAAAGACGTCGATGATCCCCCCACGCAGGGCATACTCGCCCGGACCCGTGACGAAGTCGACAGGCCGGAAGCCTTTGGCCAGCAGCTCCTCCTCCAGCAGTGACAGGGTCATCTCCTCGCCCTGTTGCAGGCGCACACTGTTGCGCACCAGCGTCTTGCGGCTCACCGCCATCTCGGCCAGCGCCTCGGGCCAGGTGACCACCACCATCTTGCGTGTGCCGGCCGAGAGACGCTGCAGCACCTCGGTGCGCAGGATCTTGTTCGAAGCATCCTCCTGACCGTACCTGATATGCCTTTTAAAAGAGGAAGGGAGGAAATAGACTGACACATCCGTCGCGAAGGCCTCCAGATCGTTGAAGAAATAGGCCGCCTCCTCCATGTCGGGCAGGATGAAGAGCTGCACGGTATGCAACTCAGGCAACACGGCGGCCGCAAAGAGGGCCGCCGAAGAGCCAGTGAGGCCCTTCAGATGGACCGGGACAGCAGGTCCCTCCTCCCGCACCAGCCGCACGAAGGCCTCCCGCTGCGGATGTTCCGCATAGAGACGCGCCAGATCTTTTGCACCCTCGCTCATGACGGTGCAAAGGTAAAAAAGATAGCGGGTCGCTGTGCCGGCCCTTATCTTTTCACCACCTTCATCACCTTGTTCCCCTGTGGTCCGCTGATCCGCACAAAGTAGATCCCGGCGGGCTGTCCGGACATATCCACCTGCAGACGTCCCGTGGCAGCAGCCGGGACCGTTTCCTCAAACACCTTTTGTCCGAGGATATTGCAAACATATATCTCCTGACGCCCTTCCGTGCCCGTTGGCAGATCGATGTAGAAATAATTCCTGCAGGGGTTGGGCCGGATGTGTATATCTTCAGCCACCTGCTCCGGCTGTATGCCCGTGCAGGCATCCACATGCACAGCCACGGCATCGGTGGCCACACAGCCGTCGTCGAGGGTGACCGCGACCGTATAGACGCCACTGTCGCTTACCGTGATCGTCTGTGTCGTGCTGCTGTCCGACCAGAGGTAGGAGGCAAACCCGCTGCCGGCATCCAGGGTAACACTGTCACCGGCACAGATGGTGGTATCATGGAAGGTGAACAGCTGCATCGTATCGGCATGATCACAGGGGTTCACCAGCCACAGATCGTCCAGGTAAAGTACCGAGCCCGCCGGCGGCGGATTTTTTTCACCCAGGAGCCAGCCGGAGGCAAAGATCAGGTTGACCGTGTCCACATCAACACCCTCCAGATGCAGGGTGTCGCTGAAGAAGGTATAGGTGTCCGCAGGCAGCAAGGTAAAGTCACGTACCGACTGGTCGCGGGTACCGGTCTCCGCATTCCATTTGGTGCAGAGCACGGCCACCTGCGCCGAGTCGTTGCCGGCCGGCGTATATTTGTAATACCCCTGTAGTACGGTGGGTGTAACCTGCACCGGAAATCCTCCGATGAAATTCCCGACCTCCAGTTTTCCGGAAGAAACAATGCCCACATTCTCATTGAAAAAGTTGAGCGGGACCGTCTCCAGGCGAAGGGCATAATCCCCTGAATGGGCATCATCGGTGCGGGTGCACATCACATCACTGTGGGTGGCCATGCTGAGCAGGTTGCCGCTCATCCATCCGTCGGGATCGTCCCAGGTGAGAGGCGTCCAGGTTTCAAAATCCCCGTTGGGGATGGTCTGATCGCCTTTGTCAAAGGCCACGCTGTCCACATACAGATACCCTCCCGCGACAGGGTCCCACGGCGTGCCTGCCGTAAAACCGACCCAGGCGGTATCAGGCACCTCCGTCAGCTCCTTCAGAGCAAAAGAGATCCGTTTGTACTCCGTCTGACTGCCGGTCAGAGGAAACCAGTTCTCTGCGAGCACATTTCCATCTTTTTTGAAAACCACCACCACATAAGCCATATCTCCTTCCCCGATCGCATACTTAAAGTAACCGCTCAGAGAATCCGGCTGTCCGGTGTAAGGAAAGCCTCCGTAATAATGCAGGTTGGGATAATCCCCGTCCACGTAGCCCTGACAGATCGCAAAAGCCGGCAGGACGGTATCCCTGACCGTCTTGTTTTCGAGATACAGGGCATAACTGCCCGCAGCAGCATCTTCTGTCTTTTCCACCAGCCACAGGGTGTCATTCATCAGTAGCATCATGATATTGGAAGTGAGCCAGGGTGTCGGCTCCTCGTACAAAAAATGTGTGCTCCAGTTCTCAAATCCCCTGTTGGGGACATTCTGCGACAGCGCTGCCGTCATCAGGAACAGTACCAGCACACAGGACATGATCATTCTTTTCATGATCCACTCCTCCTTTCTTTTAAAAATTTATTGCCCTGTAACAAATCAATTAATAATATTACGTTCCTCGTACCCCTGACCCCAAAAGAGGCATGCCTGCGCGCGCCGGGTTTCCCCTTCAGGGGATCAAGGGGGCGCGACGGCCACGTAAAAGATCATTTATCCCTGACTTGTTACTCATACAAATTTACGGATAGCAGCCGTAAAAGTCAATTTTTTAAATCCCGGGAAATATCCGCACCTTTGCATACCCCTTTCGTTTCCGATGAAAGATCTCACGACAGGCAAAGAGGCAAAGCTGATCTTCCGTTTTGCCACGCCGATGTTACTGGGCAATATCTTCCAGCAGCTCTATAACATCGTGGACAGCATCATTGTGGGCAACGTGCTGGGCAAGCAGGCCCTGGCAGCCGTGGGGGCATCCTTTCCCGTTATCTTCGTGGTGATCTCCCTGCTCATCGGCGTGGCCAGCGGCACCACGATCGTCATCGCCCAGTATTTCGGGGCCCGCCGGCTGGAACAGGTTAAAAAGGCCATGGACACCTTTTATATCTTTGCCTTCTTCGCCTCCCTGGTCATGTCGGCCCTGGGCATCTATTTCAGCGAGGACCTGTTCTCCCTGCTGCGCCTGCCTGCCGAGGTGTTGCCACAGGCCAAGACTTACCTGCACATCATCCTGTCGGGCATCATCATCTTTTTCGGGCTCAACGGCACCAATGCCATCCTGCGGGGTCTGGGGGATTCCAGAACTCCTCTTTTCTTCCAGATAGGGGCCACGCTGGGCAATATCGGCCTCGACCTGCTCTTCGTGATGGTCTTCCACTGGGGCATCGCCGGTGCCGCCATCGCCACGGTGCTGGCCCAGGGCATCGCCCTGATCGGAGCCATCTGGTACCTCAATAAATATCACAAGCTGATACGCATCTCCTTCTTCGGGATGAAGTTCGACCGGGAGATCTTCCGGAAAAGCATCCGCATAGGGCTGCCCACAGGTCTTCAGCAGACCTTCGTGGCGCTGGGGCTGATGGCGCTGATGGGCATCGTCAACACTTTCGGCACCGACGTCATCGCCGCCTATTCGGTGGCCGGCCGTATCGATGCGCTGGTGCAACTGCCGGCGATGAACTTCGCCGCCGCCCTGGCCACCTTCGTGGGACAGAACCTGGGCGCCGGCAAGCCCGAGAGGGTGAAACACGGCCTCATCTCCACCATCCTGATGAGCAGCGCGATCTCGCTGACCATCACCCTGCTGGTACAGCTCTTCCCCTCCCAGCTCATGGGCCTTTTCACCAAAGACGCCTCGGTGATCGCCATAGGACGACAGTACCTGGTGATCGTCAGCATGTTCTATATCATCTTCTCCGCCATGTTCTCCATCAACGGTGTGATGCGCGGCGCCGGCGATACCCTCATCCCCATGTTCATCACCCTGGTATCGCTGTGGGCCATCCGCATCCCTTCGGCCTGGCTCCTCTCCCGCCACATGGGAGTCATCGGCATCTGGTGGTCGGTACCCCTGGGGATGTCCACCGGCTTTACCCTCTCGTTCCTTTATTACCTGACGGGAAGGTATAGGAACAAGGTGGTGGTGAGGAAGGATGAACGTCGAAGGTCGAAAGTCGAAGGTCAAAAGGTCGAAGAGTCGGAAGAGTAGAAAAAATATGAAGAGTATCTGGTGTTGTGTAACCACCAACCACTAACCACGAACTACGAACTACGAACCACGAACCACGAACTCGATACTCGATACTAAAAACTAATAACTTTTAACTTTTAACTTTAGGCACTCAAGGCACTTCTTCCTGGAAGGTTTCCGTAGTTTAACTGACAGAACGTCCCGGATATCCCGGGGAGGTGCGGGTTAAAGTCCTTGCCGGAAACCTTCTTTT
>WFRO01000551.1 GCA_015486475.1 Bacteroidales bacterium | reverse complement strand
GGGAGAGGAAGCGGAGTTATACAAGACTTTCTACTCCGGGCAGGATTACCGGATCGCCGTGTGTGGCTCGGACAACCTCCCGGAGATCGAGTTCTCCGTGATGGATGCTGCCCAGAATGTTCTCTATACCAACAAAGACCATGATTTTGCAAAAACATGGGATTTCAAGCTGCAGGCGAGCCAGCAGCTGAAGATCGTGGTGAAGGTACCATCACGTGGTGACAAGTCGAAGGATCCCGAGAGTGGATGCGTGGCCATTATGTTCGGGTTCAAAGTGAAATAACCTCTCTGAAGGAGAAAAGATATGATCCCTGAAAGCCTGCTTTTGCAGGCTTTTTTTTATCCCGTTAACCCAAAATCAGCAATCAATAATTGCAAGCGCTCTTCATTGCTGAGCGATCCCGCCCCCCTGACCCCCTGAAGGGGGGACCCTTGCCCACAATGGCTATTGATTTGTGGGTGGACTTCCCCTTTAGGGGACCGAGGGGGCGCGTGGGGTTAAAGGTACATTGGGTGCGTCATAATCCGTTGGACATATCACTAGATTGGAGTTAACCCTAACTAATGCATTAGTTCAGCTAATTTTTTAATTTCCTAAAGCGTAATCTGGGATAAAGAGAGTTGGTGTGTACTGATGTGCCTCAGGCCTTCAGCTTTTCCCGGATGTATCTGGCTGTGTAAGAGCGCTTATCTGCGGCCAGCTCCTCCGGAGTGCCTTCGAAAATGATCTCCCCGCCTTTTTCACCGCCTTCGGGACCCAGATCGATGATCCAGTCGGCTGCCTTGATCACATCGGGGTTGTGTTCCACCAGGATGATGCTGTTCCCTTTCTCTATAAGTGCATTGAAAGCATCCAGGAGCTTGCGTATGTCATGGAAATGCAATCCTGTGGTCGGTTCATCAAAGATGAAGAGGGTATGATACTTGTGGTTCTCCTTTTTCAGGAAAGAAGCCAGCTTGACGCGTTGGCTCTCGCCGCCGCTCAGGGTGCTGGAGGGTTGTCCCAGGTGGATATATCCCAGCCCCACGTCGGCCAGCGGCTGCAGTTTTTCTATGATCTTTTTCCCGAAGGTGCCTTCATCTTCTGCAAAGAATGCGATGGCCTCGTCGACGGTCATCTCCAGGACATCATACACCGACTTGCCGTGCCAGGTGACATCGAGTACTTCCTGCTTGAACCGTTTCCCGTGGCAGCTCTCACAGACCAGTTCCACATCGGCCATGAACTGCATCTCTACATGGATCACCCCTTCGCCCTGGCACTCTTCGCAGCGGCCCCCTTCCACGTTGAAAGAGAAATGGGCCGGGGTGAGGTTGCCGAGTTTTGCGGCCGGCTGGGCGGCATAGAGTTTCCGGATATCATCCCAGGCCTTGATGTAGGTGACGGGGTTGGAGCGGGAGGACCTGCCGATGGGGTTCTGATCGACGAACTCGACCCTGTCGATGCGGGAGAGATCGCCGGTGAGGTCCAGGAAGCTGCCTGCTTTCCTGCCGGTACGGTTGATATGGCGGTTGAGGGCGGGAAAGAGAATGTCACCTACGAGCGTTGATTTTCCTGAGCCGCTCACGCCGGTGATCACTGTCAGGACGTTCAGCGGGAAACGTACATCTATGTTCTTGAGGTTGTGTTCCGAGGCTCCCCGCACCATGAACCAGCTGTTCCATTTTCTGCGGATGGCGGGGACAGCGATCTCCTTTTCGCCCGAGAGGTACTGGCGGGTAAGGCTGTTCTTTGCGTTCTTCAGCTGTTCCGGCGGTCCGCTGAATACCACTTCCCCTCCCAGACGTCCTGCCAGCGGTCCCATATCAATGATATGGTCGGCGGCCCGTATGAACGATTCGTCATGCTCTACCACCAGCACCGTATTGCCCATGTCGCGCAGCTCTTCCAGCACCCGGATGAGACGGTGGGTGTCGCGGGGGTGCAGGCCGATGCTGGGCTCGTCAAGGATGTAGAGAGATCCCACGAGGCTGCTGCCCAGCGAGGTGGCCAGGTTGATGCGTTGCGACTCACCGCCCGAGAGGGTGGAGGAGAGACGGTTGATGGTGAGGTAACCGAGGCCTACCTCCAGCATGTATTGCAGGCGGCTGCGTATCTCCTGCAGGATCCGGCCGGCTACCTCCTGCTCATAGGCGGTGAGGGTGAGCGTGTCAATGAAATCCTTCAGATCCTCTATGGACAGGTCCACGAGCTCCGGTAGGGAACGCCCGGCGATCTTCACCCGGCCGGCTTCCTGTTTGAGCCTCGTCCCATGACATACGGGACAGACCGTTTTGCCGCGGTACCGGGCCAGCATGACCCGGTACTGGATCTTGTATTTTTTCTCTTCCAGGTAGGCAAAGAACTGATTGAGGCCCTCGAAATATTCATTGCCTGTCCAGAGAAGCCGTTTTTGTTCCGTGGTAAGCTGGTAATAAGGCCGGTGCACAGGAAAGTCGAATTTGGGGGCCTGCCGGATGAGAGCCTCTTTCCATTTACGCAGTTTTTCACCCCGCCAGCAGGCGATGGCATCTTCGTAAATGGAGAGGCCTTTGTCGGGGATGACCAGGTCCTCATCGATGCCGATGATCCTGCCATATCCTTCACATTCGGGGCAGGCGCCCACAGGACTGTTGAAACTGAACATGGCCACGGTAGGCTCTTCGAAGAGCATGCCGTCGGCCTCAAATCGGTTGGAGAATTCCCGCACCACCGTGCCCCCCTCACCGAAGATCACGACACGGCAATAACCCTCGCTGATCTGGAAAGCGGTCTCCGCAGAATCGGTGATGCGGGTGACCGTATCCTCATCTTCGGCGGGGATCAGCCGGTCGATAAGCAGCGGGATGATATTTTCCTCCCGGGCTGTGACCGATCCGTCCAGCAGGGAGGAGATGGAGACGGTCTCATTATCTATGAACACACGTGTATAACCTTCCTGCAGGAAATATCGCAGCTGTTCTGTATAGCGCTCTTTGTCCTGACAGCGAAAAGGAGCCACCAGCGCCACCTTTTTACCCAAAGCATGATGCAGCAGGTGATCTGCTACATCCTGGGCCGATTCTTTTTTCACCTCTTTTCCCGATACCGGTGAAAAGGTACGGCCGATGCGGGCATACAGCAGTTTCAGATAATCATAGATCTCGGTGCTGGTGCCTACCGTGGAGCGGGGATTGGAGGTGTTGACCTTCTGTTCGATGGCTATGGCAGGAGGAATGTCGGCGATGCTGTCTACGTCGGGTTTTTGCATGCGTCCCAGAAACTGCCGGGCATAGGCACTGAGACTCTCTACATAACGCCGTTGCCCCTCGGCATACAGCGTGTCGAAAGCCAGAGAGGATTTACCTGACCCCGAGAGGCCCGTGATCACGGTCAGCCTGCCCAGGGGGATGCTCACATCAATGTTCTTCAGGTTGTGTACCCGCACACCCCGCAGATCGATCGTCCTCGTCCTGGTTTTTGTTGCTGCCATCTTCATCAGTGCCCTTAAACCTGCAAAAATAGTGCTTTTAACCCGGATTTTTACATGTTAAAAGCCCCGGATTTTGCAGTTTCATGATTTTTTCGTTTTTTTGTATTAGTAATGCTCATTCTAAACAATACTTGCCTATAGAAAATATCTACGCTGATCTAACCAAAAACGGAGGTTACCTTGGCACTGAAACATTTGTCCGACCGCGAGCTGGTCGAGCGTTACAGAAAAGGCAATCAGGCGAGTATTGAGATCCTGATCAACAGACAGAAGGATAAGGTGTATACGTACATCCTGATGACGGTAAAAAATACCGCTCTGGCGGAGGATGTCTTCCAGGATACCTTCATCAAGGTGATCCAGTCGCTGGATGCAGGACGTTATCAGGATAACGGGCGTTTTATCTCATGGGTCATACGTATTGCCCACAACCTGATCATCGATCATTTCAG
>WFRO01000550.1 GCA_015486475.1 Bacteroidales bacterium | reverse complement strand
TTTCTACTTAATTTCACGAGCGAAGCGAGTAAATTTCGCGACCGGAGGGAGCAAATGACCACCGTATGACAATTGTATGACAATTGTATGACAATCGTATGACAATCGTATGACAATCGAATCACAACTCTCATGAACAGAATAGATCAATTATTCAGCAAAAAAGAAGGCAACATCCTCTCCATTTACTTCACGGCCGGCTATCCGGCGCTGGAGGATACGGTACCGGTGATCCGGGCCCTCTCCACCCATGGCGCCGACATGATCGAGATCGGCGTACCTTTCTCCGATCCGGTGGCCGACGGCCCCGTGATCCAGGCCACCAACAGCCAGGCGCTCGCCAACGGCATCTCGCTGCGCAGGATCCTGGCGCAGATGGAGGGGATCCGCTCTGTTACGCAGACCCCCCTGCTTCTGATGAGTTATCTCAACCCCGTCCTGCGCTATGGCATGGAAGCCTTCTGCCGCGATGCTTCCGTCCGCGGTATCGACGGCGCCATCCTCCCCGACCTGCCGGCAGAGGAGTACCTGCAGAAATACCAGCCGCTCTTCCGTGAATACGGTCTGAAAAATATCTTCCTGGTCACCCCCCAGACGCCTGAGGATCGTGTGCGTTTCCTGGATGAACACGGGGAGGGCTTTCTTTACGTGGTCTCCTCCCGCGCCACCACCGGCGCCAAAGACACCTTCTCCGACGAACAGCTCGCTTACTTCCGCAGGCTGCATGAGATGGGACTGCGCACGCCCCTCGTGGCCGGCTTCGGGATCTCCAACCACACCACCTTCACACAGGCCTGCCAGTGGCTCGATGGCGCCATCGTGGGAAGCGCTTATGTACGGGCCCTCAAAGACAATGATGATATAGAGAAAATTACAAAGCATTTTATCAATTCTTTAAAAGCCGGGTGATAAGTCAAAAGGAATTTGACACATCCTGCGTATCCTTTGCCCCCCGCCCCCTCGGTCCCCTAAAGGGGAAGTCTGCCCACTTACCGATATATATAACAGGCTCAGGTACAACCGTGTGGAAGGGTTCCCCCTTCAGGGGGTAAGGGGGGCGGGAAGGCCAGAAAATGCGTTATTTATTTTTCTATTCATCTCCTGCATAGGACCTCATTTAAACATCCTGCAGACAACCTCTGCAAAATACACACCTGTAACTACCTGGCAATCACCTTATCACAAAACATCTACGTAGTCAGCTACGTAGTGAACTACGTAGTTGCGAAAACATACAATACAATATAATACACTGTGTATCAAATAAAAAAGCCATCCGGAAAGGATGGCTTTTTTACGTACTTTTTTAAAAGTTTTTACCAAGTTCTAATGTTTTTTCCGCGGATGATACTTCAGCTGTATCTCTTTCGTCACGTCGCCGCGGGTGATGGTGGCCAGGTTATCGCAGGTGCCGTCACCGTAGTCGAGCGTGAAAGGAGGCTTGTCATCGATGCGGATGGAGACCGTTCCGCTTTTGATGAAGCGGCAGGTACGGGCCCATTCCAGCGGGTTGACAATGGTCTTGTGATAGGAGTGTCCCCTGAAATTGACGCCCTGTGCTTCGCCGGTGATGAAGAAGACATCATCCCATCTGTTACGGGTTTTCTCACCGTTCACCCACTCCCTGAACCGCACATATTCGCGTGTCATGATGGTGGTGTCGTTTTTGGTGATCTTGCCGTTCTTCAGCTCGACGGAGAAGACCAGGTTACCGGCATTGTTCCGTCCTTCGTTCATCACAGTACGGGTACCTTCCACATGGATGCCGTTGACATAGTAGTTGACCAGTTCGACCACGCGCTTGGAGCCGGGGTTCATGTACCTTCCCCAGATGGTGATCACGATCTTACCGCTGCGTGTATGACCGTAAAAGCCGGTGCAGAGATCGCCGTAATCGATGGTGATCACTTTGGGCCAACGGGTGGAATCGGGATGGTCTACGGTTACTTTGGGACAGGTATCCACCGTAGCGGACTTGAGGGTGGAACCGTCGCTGTTGTAGATCCAGTCATCTACTGTCATTACTGCCTGATCGGCAGCGTCCATGGCATCGTCCAGCAGATTCTCCATCAATGTATTGTCCCGGGCAGTGGCTACCTCATCATCACTGAGTTTTGCCATACTGCCTGTATCGCTTTTCTGACAAGAGGTAAAGAACAGTGCTGTTCCTGCGATCAGTGTGACCAAAAAGATCCATTTTCTCGTTTTCATAGCTTCATATTTTTAAGTTAACATTCTTCTTACTCCCGAACGTATTTTTCCGGAGTTCATTGTTTGGATGCTTTAAAACCGAAAAGGTTTAAACGTGTACGAATTTTTTTGATGATCGTTACATGGACCTGTCCGTAACAGATCACACATCAGAAAATTGCGGAAGATCCTCCCCGGCGGTTTTTCTGAGCCTGTATCAGGCGTTTTTCCCTTTTCTGTGGTAGATCAGGTATTCGTAATCAAAAGGAACGCTCTCATCTCCGGTCACCTTCCCGGCAGAGACCGGTTCCCATTCCGCCGGTTCGATCTCCGGGAAAAAAGTGTCGGCCTCAAAGGCTTGATGCACCCGTGTGATGTATAATTTGTCGGCCAGCGGCAGGAACTGTCGGTACACCGATCCTCCTCCCATCACGAAGCATTCCTCTCCTTCCGGACATTTTTCGACGGCTTCGGGAATGGAATAAGCCATGACACACCCCTCTATCTGCTCGCCCGGCACGTCGGTGAGCACGATGTTCATCCGGCCTGGCAGGGGCCGCACCGGCAACGATTCATAGGTCTTCTTCCCCATGATCACCGGATGGCCCGAGGTGATCCGCTTGAACCTTTTCAGATCATCGGAGATATGCCACAACAGTTTGTTGTCCCTGCCTATGGCCCCGTTCTCTGCCACGGCGACGATTATGGATATGGTTTTCATGTGCTGGTTCGTGGTTCGTAGTTCGTGGTTCGTAGTTTGTTGTTTGTTGTTTGTTGTTTGTAGTTTGTAGTCCTGCAGTCTGAGCTCTGGGCCCTGTGCCCTGTGCACGGTCTCCCAGCACCTTGCACCTTGCACCTTGCACCCCTTTTGCCTTTTGCCTTTTTACTTTTGCCTTTTTACTTTTGCCTTTTTACTTTT
>WFRO01000549.1 GCA_015486475.1 Bacteroidales bacterium | reverse complement strand
ATCGGGGCGGAGAACAGCCATACCATCGCTTACGGGAAAACATTCAATATAGAAAAACGGTTTCCCGGCATTGAGGTGAAATATGTGTGGGGTGAAACGGAAGCATTTGCCAGGAATGCTGTGGAGAAAGGAGGGATCCCGAACAGGGTGAAAGACCCGCAGGAGATGATGGGAAATATCGATGCCCTGATCGTGGACCATCGTCATGCCAAATACCATCTGCCGGCAGCGCTCCCCTTTGTGGAGGCGGGAGTGCCTACCTTTGTGGATAAGCCTTTCTGTTACCGGGTAGACGAAGGGAAAGCTTTTCTTGAGAAAGCACTGGAGAAAGGTACCCCGGTGACTTCCTACAGCAGTATTGCGCAAAGCGCTGCCACTTTCGATATCCGCGACCAGGTGCAGGGGATGCAGGATATTGAACAAGTGGTACGCTATGGGGTGAACCATGCAGGCATGCACAACAAGTACGGAGGGATCTTCTTTTACGGAGTACATACCGTGCAACCGCTGATGTATATCTTCGGAGATGATATCCGGGAGGTGCGTATGACGGAGAACGGCGGTAACTGGACTGCCAGCGTGGCCTATGAGAACGGCTTGCTGGCCACCCTCGTATTCACCAAAGAGCACTATGGCTGGGAGACTTACGTGGCCGTGAAAAAAGGGGTGGAGAAACTGGCCTCCCGCGTGCCGGAACCCGATCCTCCCCGTAACATCACCGATATGGTCGAAATGTTCCGGACAGGGAAATTACCCCGTACTTATCAAAGCATCCTGGATGGCGTGTCGGTGCTCGAAGCCATGGAACGGTCGGTGGAGAGTAAAAAATGGGAAGAGGTTAAATTTGTGAAGATCTGACAGGTATTTTTCCGGGGATCAGGAGGCTGCATATTTGTCCAGGACCTTCAGGTACATCTGCGGATCGGGACGATAGCGGAAGTTATTGGTCTCATGGGTGAAAAGGATCTCTCCCTTTTCATCTGTTATGATCAGAGTGGGATAGACGGTGTCCGAATGATAACCGAACAGATGCAGCCCGGCCGGCGTGCCGCTCTTATGAAGGATCCCCAGCTTTTGGGCAGCCTTGTTGCCGGGATCGGCCAGGAAATGAAAGGGAGCCTCATATTTTGAAGACAGCTTTTTGGACAGGCCATGAGGCTGGGGACTGATGATATATACCTCCACGCCTCTTTTTTGCAGTTCGTCATAGTATCCCGAAAGTTCTTTGATCTGTGCCATACTATGGGTGGACCAGTTGCCCGGATAGAAAAGGAGCAGGCTCCTGTGCCCTTTAAGCTGTGAAGAATCAAAAGACTTGTGGTCCAGGGTCTGCAGGCTGAATTCCGGCAGCATCTGCCCTTCCCGGATATGCTCGCTGGTTATGTGTCGCAGGCTGGAGTACCACGTTTCATACAGGAACCAAAGAATGTAAGTGAGCGCGGCCAGCCAGACGGGGGTTTTGTCCAGCTCGTAAGTGTGTACAAAGGCCGGGACCATGGTGAGGATAAATCCCAGCAGGATAAGGTAAGAAACCAGCCACAGCTTACCGGTACGGGGCTTGGGTTGAGCATAGCTCACGATATAGTACAGGAACGGGAATAAAACAGATATCTCCACCCCCAGCCAGCCCCAGGAAAATGGCTCGGAGAAAAGCCAGTAGGTCGCAATGATAAGTAATATAGCCAGATAGTTGACGAAGAGTGTAATAAATATGGATTTCAGGCGGTTCATTATTCAGCGTTTTTATGCTTATCAAAAGTAATAAAAATCCCTGTGTTTTGATCATAGGAAAAAGATCATTCCTTCAGGGAGATGTAATGGGAGTGATACAGGAGAGGGGGAGGGTTCCTGTTCAGTCTTTCTATTCCCGTATTTTATCCAGGGTCTTCCGGTCAAAGTCTCCCTTTTTTTTATACTGCGTGGGGGTCATGCCAGTAAGCCTTTTGAACTGGGCCGACAGGTGGTGCACACTGCTGAATCCCGTCTTCCAGGCGATCTCACTGAGGGTCAGCTCGCCGTAGGAAAGCAGTTCCTTGACCCTTTCGATGCGCTGCAGGATATAGAACTTCTCGACGGTGATCTTTTCACGGGAAGAAAAAAGGGAGGAGAGGTATTTGTAATCATAGGGCAGGATGTCGGCCAGGTACTGCGAAAGTACCACATCCTCCAGGGGCTCCTCGGAGTGATGGATCAACCGGACGATGGCCGCTTTCACATCTTTGACGATCTGCTGTTCCCTGTCGATGACCAGGGCGAAGCCGTTCTCCTGTAGTGCTTCGGCAATTTTCTGCAGATCTTCTTCCGTAGGCTCTCCTTCGATCACCGCTTTCCCCAGTTCTACCTCGTCCACCTGCCAGTGCAGTTTCTCCAGTTCTGCGCGGACCGTGCTGATGCAGCGGTCACAGACCATGTTCTTGATATGCAGGATGGTGGTTCCCATAATTTTGTTCCCCGATTCACTACAAATATAACAAATCCTGCGTGCAAAATGTTGTGAACGGGGTATATTAATCCCGGATTACGCATTAACTCCACACTCCACACTTCTTCAAGGGTGCTGGTTGCTGGGTGCTGGTTGCTGGTTGCTGGGTGCTGGTTACTGGGTGCTGGGTGCTGGTTACTGGGTGCTCCACTTTAAGTACTTTAAGTACTCTAAGTACTCCACACTCCACACTTCACACTCCACACTTATTATGTGGTCAGGGGTGCGGGCGGGACAAGCTTGATAATGCCTTGTTTTATGGTTGACTTGGGTTATTGTTGTGGGTTCATCCCCGGGGAGCAAAAGGCTAAGCTTCGGTATTTTCTTCTTCTTCCTCTTCCATGCGGCTGCGTTGTAACTTTCCCCATACGGCTGTGGATGGGATAACGAAGATGGCGGTGGGGATGGTTGATTTGGCCGGCAGGGGCGTGCCTTTAAGGCTGTGGACGCCGAAGGTGAGGGTCAGCGACACCATCGAGGGAATGACACAGGCGAGGATCAGGGCCAGCGTGCGGCGCCGCACCTCGCGGGCCAGGCGTTCGCTCATCTTCATGATGACCCCGCCGAAGAAAAAGGTGTAAGTACCCTGCTTGAGGGCGGCAGTAGTGGCCCATAAAGCGGCATGTGCCGGACCATATTCATCTTTCTTTCCGAAAAAGTTGATCGAGAAAACGACAAGGGCCATGACCAGGGCCCCGATGCGCCCCATGCGGTAATCCACATAGTTGCTGCCTTTATCGAGAGCCTGCCGGACACGACGGCGTATAAATCCTTGTTTTTCCTCTGCCATTTTCTTCCGGGAAGAATTATGAGGGGCAAAGCTAACACTTTTTTCCCCAGATTATGCATTAGGAAGCTAAGGATTAGCTGAACGAATGCGTTTAGCTGGGACTAACTTAGCGTAGCGATCTCATGAGCGAAACGAATAATCCCGGTTTATTGATATGTCAACCAGATTATGACACACACAATGTATCCTTAACCCCACGCGCCCCCTCGGTCTTATAAATAAGGAATGATGCCTGCCTGCCGCAGGCAGGAATTTTAATTTCTGAATGGAAGTCTTCACGCAGAGGCCGCAGATATCTGCGCAATGAACGCAATCCTTCGATACGCTTATGGCTACTCAGGAACCGTCCTTCGATACGCCTTCGGCTACTCAGGAACCTCCTTCGGTAAGCCTACAGCTACTCAGGAACCTCCTTCGGTAAGCCTACAGCTACTCAGAGATGAGAAATGAGCGATGAGCTCTGCCTTCGTTC
The DNA here is from genome assembly GCA_015486475.1 of Bacteroidales bacterium. Taxonomy (GTDB): domain Bacteria; phylum Bacteroidota; class Bacteroidia; order Bacteroidales; family VadinHA17; genus DRPN01. The sequence goes on along the minus strand of WFRO01000549.1, from coordinate 158 downwards.
CGATGTGTCGGAACTACGGCGGACAAAGGATGATGCGATAAAGCAAACGGTCAGTCCCGTATCCCCCAACTTTTAACTTTAGCTCACTTTTAACTTTTAACTCGTCACTCCAAACTCCACACTCAACACTCCAAGTACTCCAAACTTATTGTATGGTT
>WFRO01000548.1 GCA_015486475.1 Bacteroidales bacterium | reverse complement strand
TTAAAGAACATCACGGTGATCACCCCCAACCAGACCGAAGCACAACTGCTCACAGGCATTGCGGTCCATGATGAAAAAACGGCTTTCGAAGCTGCCAAAGCCTTGAAGGAAAAAGGGCCGGAGACAGTGATCATCACCCTCGGAAGCAGAGGGGCTGTTTTTTACAACGGCAGTGAGATGGGTCATGTTCCGGCTCCGGAGGTAAAGGTAGTGGATACAACCGCAGCAGGCGATACGTTCAACGGGGCACTGGCAGTGATGCTTGCCGAAGGAAAGCCATTGGAAAAAGCTATCGAATTTGCCAATAAAGCAGCTGCCCTGTCGGTACAGAAACCAGGGGCCCAGCAATCGACACCTTTCCGTAAAGAGTTAGAATAACAAAACATTCCACCCCTAAAATATATTCCATCGTGAAAAAAACAATGCTTCTTCTTCCGGTATTCCTGCTTTTGGTTGCAGGATGCCGGCAGAGCATCAATAAAGACAGACCGGGAAAAACGGCATTGAACACAACCCTGACCCGGCAGGTGCTGGAAGATAAGATCAAAGGCGGCTGGACCGGGCAGGTGATCGGTTGTACGTTCGGCGGACCGACGGAATTCAGGTTCCAGGGAACCATGATCCAGGACTATCAGCCCATCCCCTGGGATAAAAACACCTGCAAATGGTGGTATGAGAATGCTCCCGGACTATATGACGATGTCTATATGGACCTGACATTTGTGGACGTGATGGAAAAAGAAGGGATCGATGCACCGGCATCGGCCCATGCCAATGCTTTTGCCCATGCCAAATATAATCTTTGGCATGCCAACCAGGCAGCCCGGTACAATATTCTCAACGGGATCATGCCCCCCGCATCGGGATACTGGGAAAACAATCCCCATTCTGATGACATTGATTTCCAGATCGAGGCTGATTTTGCCGGTCTGATGTCTCCCGGCATGGTGAATACGGCCAACGAAATTGCAGACAAGGTGGGGCACATCATGAATTATGGCGACGGATGGTATGGCGGGGTCTTCGTCGCCTCGATGTATGCCCTGGCTTTTGTCTCGGATGATATCCCTTTTATCGTAAACGAAGCCTTAAAAGCCATTCCCGAAAACACCACTTTTTACCAATGTATAGCCGATGTGATCCGGTGGCATGATCAATATCCCGGCGACTGGAAACAAACCTGGTTTGAGACCCAGAAGAAATGGTCGTCGGATATCGGATGCCCCGATGGCGTTTTTACATCTTTCGACATAGATGCCAAACTCAATTCGGCGTATGTGGTCATCGGTTTACTGTATGGCGAAGGCGATTACGCCAAAACCCTGGAGATCGCCACCCGCTGCGGTGAAGATTCGGACTGTAACCCTGCTACGGCCGGGGGTATACTGGGAACGGTACTGGGTTACGACCGGATCCCTGACTTCTGGAAAGATCCGGTCCTCCCGGTAGAAGATATGGATTTTAAATATACGACCATGTCGCTGAATGATGTGTATGAGACCGGTACCCGCCATGCCCTGGAGATGTTAAAACGCAACGGCGCTACCTTCGCCGGAGACACCATTGAGATTCCTTTTCAGGAGATCAAACCGGTGAAACTGGAACAGGGATTTACGGGACATTTTCCTAAAGAACGGAAACCGGTCGGCCGGGAGCTCTCTCCCGGTAATCCGGAGATTTCCCTCAATTTTACGGGAAAGGGATTTGTCCTCACCGGGAGGGTAAAAAAACTGACTGGCGGGGATGACAAGGTTTTAAACCTGGAAATGATTGTGGACGATCAACCCCCGGTATCATTCACCATGCCTTCGGCTTTCGCCACACGCCGCCACGAGGTTGCGTGGAAATACAACCTCGAAGAGAAAGCCCATACCCTCACCATCCGTTTGCTGAACCCGGATCCGGATTTCAGTGTTGCCGTCAATGACCTTTTGGTTTATTCCGGCACCCCTCAGGAGAATGCCTGGAAAATCAATATTCACCCTTAAAACTGGAAAATCATGTTCATTATTGAAACCTATTCACTGGCCGTCGTTTTTTGTGTCATCACCATGTTGTGCTGGGGGTCGTGGGCCAACACACAGAAACTGGCTGAAAAGACCTGGCGTTTTGAGCTCTTTTACTGGGATTATGTGCTGGGGATCGTCCTGCTGACGTTCATCCTGGGCATCACCATGGGGAGCTCCGGCGGGCAGGGAAGGTCCTTTTTCGCCGATCTTGCCCAGGCCGACCCGCGCAATATGGGGAACGCTTTCCTGGGCGGGATCATCTTCAACCTGGCCAACATACTGATCGTGGCAGCCATCGCAGTGGCCGGCATGTCGGTGGCTTTCCCGGTAGGCATCGGACTGGCCCTCATTTTCGGCGTACTGATCAATTATATCGCCACACCCAAAGGGAACCCTCTCTGGCTGTTCCTGGGCGTGGGACTGGTCACCCTGGCCATAATCATAGATGCCCTGGCCTACCGGAAAAAGGCTGTGCAGGCAAGCAAAGTACCGGCAAAAGGGATCCTCCTCTCGGTCTTCGGAGGCTTGCTGATGGCGCTGTTCTACCGCTTTGTGGCCAAAAGCATGGCACAGGATTTTGTACATCCCGAAGCAGGATATCTGACGCCCTACACTGCCGTCTTCATATTTTCTCTGGGCATTCTCGTCAGTAATTTCCTGTTCAACACCTTTCTGATGAAAAAACCGGTAGAAGGTGATCCTGTTACTTTCAGAGATTATTTTTCGGGAGGGATCAGGGAACATCTCACCGGCATCCTGGGCGGTGTGATCTGGGGCATCGGCATGTCCTTCAGCATCCTGGCAGCCGGAAAAGCAGGTTATGCCATCTCCTACGGGCTGGGCCAGGGCGCCACACTGATCGCAGCGCTCTGGGGGATCTTCATCTGGAAAGAATTCAAAGGAGTAAAAGGAACGGGAGGACTGATCACCATCATGCTGATCGCCTTCCTGGCAGGACTC
>WFRO01000547.1 GCA_015486475.1 Bacteroidales bacterium | reverse complement strand
TGTTGTGGCACTGGATGGCGAAGTGACCTTTTTTGTATTCGTCATCCTTATATGTCATCACCAGCCTGTTCTTCACCCAGATCTTTATGGAGTCGCCCACGGCCCATACCCGCATGGGGAACCATTCGCCGTCTTTGGTGAGGAGGGTATCTGCCGGTCCGGTGGGTTTGCCGGGCTTCCAGAGCCAGCCGGTAAAAGCTTTCTGGTTGTTGCAGATCTGTGCTTCGTAGCCCCGGGGGAAGCCGTCGGGATTGTCGGCCGGCGGGTTGGCGCGGAAATAAAGCCCGCTGTTGGCCCCGCCTCCCAGGTTGACCAGCCGGAACATGCCTTTGACCTCCAGGTTGCTGGCCACAGCATCGCTGTATATATGGCCCTGGCCGCCCTGCGTTTCTCCGGTGAGCACCCCGTTCACTACCTTCCATTTGGCATCGCCGCGGACAAACCAGCCATCGAGGTTCTGCCCGTTGAAGAGGGATATCCAGCCTGACGGGTCTGCGCCGGCTTTGCTTTGAGCCGTCTTATGGGTTTTGCTGAACCGTTGCATGATCTCTATCCAGTTGGTGAAGATGATCCCCTGGTCCCTGAAGAACTGTATCATCTCCGGATCGGAGAACATCTTGTATTCCCACACGCGTTGCTGCCACGAGTTGGTGATGGCCTTGAGGTTTTCCGTCTCTGCGGAAGGATGAAAGATGATCTCGGTAAGTCCCGGTTTCAGGGATCTGACCAACTGCATGAAGTTTTGTTTCTTCTCTTCGTAGGTATTGCCATGGGGAGCGCTGGTAAAGAAATCCAGCTTGGGCAGGGGATATTGTTCCAGCATTTTCACCATATCATCATTAATGGGATAGCCGGCTTTTTTGAAAATAGCAGCTACCGTAGTATCTGAAAGGTTGATGGCGTTGGCGGGGATATTGTAGGCTGCAGCCGTTTTAAGGAAACGTTCTGCATAGGCCGGTGTGGCATAGAGGGTTCCCATGTGGGTATCGATATGTGTGGGGCGGTGGCCCAGGGCGATGGCCTTATCGATCTGTGCCCGTATCTCGCGTTCTACCTCGTCGGGAGTGGCATGGGCCACTACCTGCGGTACCTCATGCCACAGCTTGCCCTCGGGGTCGATGAGCCCCGGTACACTGTCGGGATCGCTCACCGGCCCCCAGCGCCAGGTCTTCCACTCGCTGGTGAGGGTCAGGTGCATGCCCACATCGTAAGAAGGATGGGCTACCGCCCAGGCCAGCATCTCATCGGCATAGGGACAGGGAGCCATCACAGCCGTCGACTGGATGTAATGATGTTCCAGCAGGTCCTGTACCGCCACATTGGCTTCGTGGCACATGCCCGCATCATCGGCATGGAGGATGATCACTTTTTTCCCGGCAGGGAAACCCAGCAGCTCCGCCTGGGTCTGTGCGGTTGCTTTCTGCTCCTCTGCTTTCTTATCCGTGCCTGACTGGCAGGAGGAGAGGGAAAGCAATGAGATAAGAGCAATGAGCAGTGAGAAGGGGAGGAAATGTTTTGTTTTCATAAGGTTATATTTAGTGTTCGAAATTCATATTGGTAGCGGGGGGTACGGGATCAGCTACGGAACGCAATAAATTGCGTCCGTACTGGATCGTTCCATGTTTCAGGTTCCAGGTTCCATGTTGATAATTTGATGTTCATCGATCATCCTTCAAAGTTATAAAGTATTTTCCAGTTGTGTACTGCGCCGTTTTGATGATAAGCTTTTGTTTTGTGGCGTCGTACCGGCAGCGGTCGCTGATGTCCTGTCCGTCGAGCAGGATCTTTTGCGGTTTTGCCGGGAGGTGGATACGCAGAATGTGCGGCATCTTTTCGCCGGTGAGGGTGAGGGTCAGGGAGGAGCTTTCCTGTTTCATCTGCAGGGTGGTCTTCTTTTTCCCGCCTTCGCTGAAAACATCGAATTCGCCTGTGCCGGCGGGCCATACCAGGAAGGTGAGATAACCGGCCGAAGCAGTATCTCCCAGTCCCGTATATCCCCTGCTGACGTTCACAGGGATGATGGCACCCTCCCGGACATATACCGGAAATTCATCGAGGGGATACTCCCGGGTGAAGGTGACGGGTCCCCGGATCGTCTTCGTGTCGTCGAACCAGTATCTCCAGGTCCCTTCAGGCAGGGATACCTCCCGCGACAGCTTGTCGACATAAATGGGAGCCACGAGGAGGTCATCTCCGAAGAGGTATTGATGATCTCCTTTGACCGGGCGCATCAGCAGGCCTTCGCCCCGGTGGCCGGTGACTACATAATGGTACATGTAAGGCACCAGCTCGGTATGCAGCCAGGAGAATTTTCGTATGATCTCCAGCTCCTGGGGGCTTCTTTTCCAGAGAGCCCGCTCGCCGTGGCCGCCGTTGAGGAAGAGGCCGCAGAAGGAGGAGAACTGGGCCCACCGTATGTACAGCCGGGGCGGGATGTGCCGGCCCGAGAAACCCGCCACGTCGGAGCCGATGATGTTGTATCCTTTTTTTGCGCTGCGCAGGATGTTGTGGATGGCCGACTCAAAGCCCCGGATGCCTTTGAGGGCGATGTCTTTCTGTTGTCCCTGATATTTTTTGTCGATCTGCTCATCCGACACCCAGTAATGCTCCTGATCGCCCACCCAGTTGACAGGGGAGGCATCGATGGGGGCGAACCCCTCGGGGTGGTACCAGCGGTCCATGGCGCGGGAGAGGGTGACGAACTGCGGGTTGCGGGTGAGCCCGTAGAAGTATTCATCCCGGTAATAATGGTCCATGTATTGCCGGGCGGTCATCAGGCCTTTATGGGTTTT
>WFRO01000546.1 GCA_015486475.1 Bacteroidales bacterium | reverse complement strand
TCAGCAGGTAACTGTCATCCACCCACTTGTTGTACTCCGGCAAACTATAAAAGGCTTTGTCCTTATCCGTGGGATGGGAAGGTTTCTTGGGTTTGGCCGTGATCGAATGATATGTGATCAGTTTGGAGGTTTTCTTGACCACACGGTCCATGCTGGAGGCCATGGCGCTCGCCGTCTGATCATTCTCTATAGGAAAAACAGGGAGAGTCCTGTTGAAATCCGGCTTGTACTGCTTCCACGCCTGCTGTATGCCCGACTTATAGGCCATACGGGCATTGAAAAGGATGTTGTAGTGTGATACCAGGTCATGAAAAGCCCGGCTGGCACCCGTGTTCTTTTGTGTGGAACACCCTGCCGCCATCCAGACGAACAACGCAAAAAGTAAAAAACGGGCTTTTCTTGTCAATGTCAGCAGCTTTACTCAAAGAAACAGTAAAACTAAGAAAATAGTATTTATCCGGCCCTGTTTTTGCATCGAAAACAGCACCCGGCAGTTTCCCTTTTTTCTGCCGGCCGGGGAGGCAAACCACCGGTGCCTCAGGACCTGACCTCCCTGACCTCCTTCACTTCCGGCACCTCTTTGAGCACGGCCTGCTCAATGCCGGCAAGGGTCTGCTGGCGGTAAGGGCAATCCCGGCATGCACCCAGAAGCTCTATCAGGACGATCCGCTCCTCCGTGATGTCGATGACCTGCACGTCACCGCCGTCCGCCTTTAAATAATCCCGCATGCGGTCAATAACGGTAAATACTTTCTGCTGAATGGGGTCGTTGTTCGCTTTCATGTCCGGATCTCCCTGGATTATTGTCTGGTAATGATCACCCGCTGGGTCGGGGGAAGCTCTTTGTTCCGTTTCTCTACCTGCTCCACCACTTTTTCAGCCAGATCTCCGAAGATCTTTCCCAGCATGGTGTCGTCATCGAGAGCTACCGGCTTTCCGCTGTCACCGCTCTCGCGGATCTTCTGGACGATGGGTATCTGAGCCAGCAGAGGCACATCGAACTTTTCGGAGAGCTTTTTGGCGCCTCCCTCCCCGAAAATATAATATTTTTTGTCGGGAAGCTCAGGTGGCGTGAACCATGCCATGTTCTCCACCAGCCCCAGCACCGGCACATTGATCTTCTCGCTGCGGAACATGGCAATGCCTTTGATGGCATCCGCCAGCGCCACATCCTGCGGTGTGGTGACGATCACCGAGCCTGTCACCGAGATCTCCTGCACCATCGTCAGATGGATGTCGCTCGTCCCCGGAGGCAGGTCAATGACCAGAAAATCCAAAGCTCCCCAGTCTCCCTGCTGCAACAATTGCTTGATGGCGCTGGTGGCCATGGCACCCCGCCACACCAGGGCATCATCCTCACTCACAAAAAAGCCGATCGACAATATCTTCAGACCGTATTTCTCGAGAGGGATGATCATATCAATGCCGTTCTTTTTGACCACTGAAGGCATGGCCCCTTCCAGCTCCAGCATCTTGGGGGCCGAAGGACCGTAAATATCGGCATCAAGCAGACCGGTCTTCCAGCCTGCTTTGGCCAGGGCCACGGCCAGATTGACCGCCACCATCGATTTCCCTACGCCTCCCTTGCCGGAAGCCACAGCGATCACGTTCTTCACCTCAGGGATATACTCCGGAGTGGCCTTCAGCGGACCGATCTTTACAGGCGCCGTGACCAGTACCTCCACATCCTCTCCGAATTCTTTCTTCAGCTGCCGGTCGGCCAGCTTCCTGATCGAATTGAAAAAAGGATCGTTCGCCTTGGGAAGGGAGAGGGTGAAGATCACCTGCCGCCCGTCAATACGCAGGTTCTCTACCATGTTGTTCGATACAATATCCCCCGCTACTTCAGGATGCTTGATCTTCTGCAATACCTGCAGGACATTCTCTTTATTCAGTTCCATTTTTTTAATGAATTATAATATGATCCAAAAAACTGCCCCGGAGAGCAATTTTTATTTAATTTAAATAAAATTCCTGCAAATATATAAAAGTTTGGAAAGATATCAGGCAGGAGGGTCTAAATTTTCGCCGGGATCCCAAAATAATTCCCTGAAACGGACCACCCGGTCGTTTTTTACCTCGATGCCTTCGCTCTCAAGAAGTTGTTGCATGGTATCCCGGAACCCGAAAGAATGTTTGCCGGTCAGCAGGCCCTGGCGGTTGACCACCCTGTGGGCCGGCAGGAAGGATCCATCGCTGAAAGCATGCCGCAAAGCCCAGCCCACCGCACGTGACGAACGGGCGCTGCCCAGGTAACGGGCGATGGCCCCGTAGCTGGTCACCCGCCCGTACGGGATCTGCCGCACCACCTCATACACCCGGTCAAAAAAGTCTTTGTTCTTCATCGGGAAGGTCTGAAACAGTCCCCTCTTTCCGGAGACGGAAACGAAGATAACAGATCTTTTTCCCCTCTTCCAGGAACTGCCGTTCATAATAGGTCTGTATCCCGGCGGCCACCCCTCCGTGAGCCTCTCCGTACAGATCTGCCGTATGTTCCTCTATGGGAAAACCGTTCAGTTGCACCACCCTGAGGGTGTACTCATAGAGCGGCCGGTTGTCCGTTTTCAGGTGGATTACCCCTCCGGGCCGGAGGATATGCCTGTATTTTTCCAGGAACCGGGGATGGGTAAGCCGTTTGGAAGCGCGGCGTTTGGTAGGCTGCGGATCGGGGAAAGTGATCCATATCCCGGAGATCTCGTCGGTGGCAAAAAAAGAATCGATCAGCTCGATGCGGGTACGGAGAAAACCCACGTTCTTCAGGCCCTCGTCCCGGGCCGTGACAGCGCCGCGCCACATGCGGGCCCCTTTGATATCGATGCCCAGAAAATTTTTCTCCGGCATCCTCCGGGCCAGTCCCACCGTGTACTCGCCTTTCCCACACCCCAGCTCCAGGACGATAGGATGGTCGTTGCCGAAAAAACCGGGGCCCCACTTTCCTTTCAGGGCATGGTCTTTACCGAACACCTCCTCAAAAGGAGGCTGTACCACGAACGGCATCTGCTCCAGTTCGGCCCAGCGGGCCAGCTTATTCTTTCCCACGTTTCCTGGTTTTGATCCGTTCGACACGCACCCCCACATCCCGGATACCCTCCAGGTCCGTGCGCATGCCCTGAGCAATGTCAAAACGGTAAATGCCCTTGTAAGGGAAAAGGATGTCCTGTTTGTAAGGGAGACGGGTAAAATAAAGATCCCCTATGCCGCGGCCCAGCCACCGGCCCCGTTTGTCGGCAAGCAAAAAGTTGACCGTGTCGGTGACCTCATCACCCGCCGGCGAGGTAACATGAATGAACAGATAGAGGTTGCTGTAAGGATAGTCGGAGTAGTTGCGGACATTGATGAAAACGGATTGCGGTGTGAGGGTATCCTCCACGGGCACCTTGAAATGGAGGGTCTCCCCGATCTTCCAGGTGTGTCCCTCTATCTCCCGGTTCTCTTCAAACACCTTGTCCGGATCACACGCCACCGCTACAAGGGCCAGCAGCAAAAGAAATAAAACGTTTCGTGTCATTTCTCCCTCTTGTTGTTCCTGCGCTTGTTCCTTCTTTTCTTCCTCCGTTTCGGATGTTTTTTGTCAAAGCGGGTCAGGCTGTCCTGGCCCACGACGTTCTCAAAATCGAACGACTCCTCTTTCTTCTTCTCTTCGTTTATCTGCCAGCCGTTTCCCAGCTTGTCCGGTTTCTCTCCCCGTTTGTTCATGGCCTGGATCTCCATCACACGCTCCACCGGCACCGGCACCAGATTGACCGGGATGTGGGGATCCGGGGAGTACCACATCACCCGTTTGAAGATATCGGTTTTCTGGTGGTAATAATTCCCTTCGAGGGTCTCCAGCACCACATCTGAGCGCGGGAACTGCTTCTGGGCGTCCAGGTAAACATCCAGCTCGTAGTTGAGACAACATTTGAGCTTGCCGCACTGTCCCGCCAGCTTGAGGGGATTGAGCGAGAGCTCCTGGTACTTGGCCGCGCTGGTGGAAACCGACACAAAACGGTTCATCCACGAAGCACAGCACAGCTCGCGACCGCAGGTGCCTATGCCGCCGATGCGGCCGGCCTCCTGACGTGCCCCTATCTGCCGCATCTCAATACGCACATGGAACTCCCCGGCCAGCACCTTGATCAGGTTGCGGAAGTCCACGCGTTCATCGGCAATGTAATAGAAGACAGCCTTGGTGCCGTCACCCTGGTACTCCACGTCCCCGATCTTCATGCTCAGCCCCATCTCGGCCGCTATTTTCCGCGCCCGCAGCATCGTCTTGTGCTCCATGGAGATGGCATCTTTCCATTTCTCCAGATCGGCAGGCTTGGCCAGACGATACACCTTCCTGAACTCGGTTTTCTCCGGATCCACATGATCACCACGTAAACGCTTCAACACCAGCTCACCGGTAAGTGTTACAATACCGATGTCATGGCCGGGAGAAGCTTCCACAGCTACGATATCTCCTTTTTTCAGCTTAAGATGATTGACGTTCTGGTAGATCCCTTTGCGGGTGTTCTTGAAATGGACCTCTACCAGGTCCGGCACCAGCACATCGGCCGGAATATCCTTCAGCCAGTCCCACGAAGTAAGCTTGCAGCATATATCTGAATAGTAGGCACGACTCTCCGTAACATTTACAATGCATCCTCTGCCCACCGGTTTCATCTCTTCCATAACCCCTGAAAATTTAACCTCCGGCGCCCCTGCGCCACAGGTGAAAATATATTGTGATCTTCCTGAAAGGACAAAAATAAACTATTTTTTTAACAGTTTATTCAGCTTCAGGGAAACATCCATAAAAACCAGCTTACCATATACGTTCCCGGCGATGTGCTCCCAGGCTTCCTCCAGCAGCACACCTATATCCTCCAGATTGCCGGGATGCACGAATTCGGAGAATTTCCGGGAGAAATCATACTCCTCCCCCGTGAGCCGCGGGTTTTTCGCTTCCGCCCGGAAAATGTTCAGCATCAGGTTCTCCCGCAGCACATGCAACACATACGTGAGGAACATCTTCTGCTTTTCACGACCCAGCTCGCTCACTTCATCCACCCACCTCACCAGCCCGGGGATGTCCAGGGCATAGGAGAGCCGCATCCAGCTCCTGAACAGATCGAAAAAACGGTTCTCTTCCTCCTGTTCCAGTACGATCGCCCTGGCTGTCAGCAGGTTACCCCCGGCACGCACGACGGCACGCTCCAGATCCTCTCCCTTCAACCCATACTTCTCCGCCAGCCAGGTCCGCATGCTCTCATCATCGATACGTGGCACCTGCACCCCCTGGCAGCGGGATACGATCGTCGGCAGCACCTGCGCAGGAGCGATCGACACCAACAGGAAGACCACCGGCCCCGGCGGCTCCTCGATGAGCTTCAGGAGACTGTTGGCCGCCTTGGGGTTCAGCTTCTCCGGCAACCAGAGGATCAAAATTTTGCGATCGGCCTCATAGGGCGTAAGGCTCATCTTCGCCAGGATCTCTTCACTCTCATTCTTATAGATCATCCCCTGCTTGTTCTCCACGCCAAGATGTTCGTACCATTGCGCCGGTCCGATGTACGGATCCTCCAGCATGATCTTACGCCATTCATCCAGGAACACCGCACTGCGCGGGTCTTTCTCGGCACGGCCGGCCTTCACCACAGGGAAAGAATAAAGGACGTCAGGATGGATCAGCCGCTGCACCTTCTGACAGGCGGCACAGCGCCCGCACGAATCGCCGTTTTCCGGGGCGGTGCAGAGAAGATACTGTGCAAAGGCCATGGCCAGGGGCAGCGCCGCCGACCCTTCTTCACCGT
>WFRO01000545.1 GCA_015486475.1 Bacteroidales bacterium | reverse complement strand
TGCGCCATCCCTCCCGCGGGGGACGCGTAGGACTGGGAGGATATCTTTTCAATGACAAGAACGGGATCATCCGGAGGAACGGCTTCCAAATGACTTACGCATATCATATCCCCATGAGGACCTCACAGCTCTCTTTCGGATTGTCCCTGAACGCTTTCCAGTTTAAGATCGATCCCGATGATGTTTTTGTCCTGGACAACAGCGACCTGTATCTCCAGAACTATGACATGGTGGTGTTCATCCCGGATTTCAATTTTGGGGCTTATTACATGACGCGTGATTATTATGTCGGATTTTCTGCCATGCAGTTGTTCAACTCGTCGATCAAGCTAGGAAAGAACGGCAACAATGGGTACCAGCTGATGCGTCATTATTATCTCATTGGCGGCTATCGTTTCGACCTTTCCTATGACCTGTCAATACGTCCCACGATCATGGCTAAAACATTTGATAACTTCCGGACTTTCCAGACTACCCTCACTGCCACCTTATATTATAAGGATAATTACTGGGCAGGATTGTCTTACCGGACCAATGATGCCATCAGTATCCTGGGAGGGATCAAATATCAGAACTACTACTTCGGCTTTGCCTTTGACTATACCCTGAACAAGTTGCAACGCTTCAGTTTCGGTTCTTATGAGTTTATGTTCGCAGCCAAGTTCGGTGATAATGCACGTCGTTACCGCTGGCTCAACAGATATTAGTGAAGGGTGAAATGACAAAAAGGACTTTTCCCTTAGCAGCTTTCCTGTTCCTGTTTTTTTTCTCCTCTGTTGTTGCCCAGCTGCCTGAGGATCTGTCAGGGAAATGGACCATGATCCCGGATCACAGTGCATCTATTCCTCTCCTGAAAAAGCTGACCCTGGAGGTTGCAGAAGGATCCTCCGCTGGCAAAGATACCTTGTTCTTCATCTGGGGAACAGGGAACCGCACCCACAGGGACACATTGCTCGTAAGGGACGGTCAGTATACATGGCATATTCCTGACAGAGTCTTTCCGCTCAATGTTTTCCAGGGAGTAAGAATGCCTGCCGGGGAAACGCTTACGGGTCCGGTGAGCAGAGAGGATACACAAAACAGCTTCTCCCTGAAAAGAACATATACTGTCCTGACATCCCAGGGGCACATGGATATTTCCGAAGCGGATCATTTCAGTCTTCTGGACAACCATAACCTTCTCCGGCTGGACTTGTCCCTGACTTTTGGGGATCAGCACAGAAAATACAAATATCTTTTTAAAAAAGAGGGGTACCGGGAAGCTTATGCCGTAAAGCTGTCGGACGACTGGAAACTCAACAGCGATCTGGATGTTCAGGTATTGCTGCTCTCCATGCAGGGTCTTGTCAATCGGGATGCTCCACGTCTGTATTTCATCTATCCCGAAGGATGGGATTTCCGTTTCACAGGGAGCCTGATGCAATACCTTACGACAAGTAAATATTTTACTTTCAAACCCCTGCAATCGCTGCGTAAAACTTTCACCTTGTTCCGGGATGATCTTAAAGGATACATTATCTGGGACAAGGAGCGCCCCGTCACGCTGGACGTTGCCTTTACGCTGGCAGGGCTGAAGGATGCCATCGTGATCTCGGAAGATCTTCTTCCTCTCGTCGAAGGGAGCGATCTGCCGCTGGTCGCCGATCTCAGGAAGATGTTCACCGGTATGAGCAACCCGGAGATCTACCGGTGGGTTTTTGAGAGATACCGGAAAGAATGTTCTCCGGATATGCTCGTATGGCTGGGGGGCGAAACCGGTAACGTCCGTAAACCCGGCATAGCCGACTGGGGCGTCATGAACCGGGCTTTCTTTGCGGATCTTTCTACCGAAGAGAAAGATACAACGGAGTATGAAGTATCCCGTGAGATCTTCTCTTCCTATCAGCCCCTGAGCATCCTGTACGGATGGCATGTTTACGGCAAAGACAAGGAACGGGACTATGTTAAACTGGCCTCACGCTATGGGCTGCGCGTTGAGGGCCTCCACACACTGCCCAATATAAGCTTTGTCCATCACATCCCCCTGGACAAAGATTTTTCTTTCCATAACAATCATTCGGCAGAGGCCGGAAAGAAGTACAAACCCGAAAAGAAAGTGTACATTTCCTGTGTGCAGACCGATTGTCTGGGACTGGGCGCCTGGAACCAACCGGGAAGAGGAGAGATCCCTTATGCCTGGGAGGTGACGATGAACTGGTACCATATTGCCCCGGTATTGCTTGAGTATTTCTACTCACAAGCAACCCCCAGGGATTATTTCATCGGCTCTCTCTCGGGTCCGGGATATATTTATCCCAAGGCGGTCCCCGACACTTTATTGCCGGCATTGCTGGATTCGGCCTGGTCGCTTATGCAGGCGCTGGACCTGAACGTTTTTGAGATCATGGACTATTCACAGGGAGCCACCCTGGAAGGCAATACCGATCTCACAAAGAAAGTGATCGACACCTATTACAAACATATGCCGGGATCCATCGGGTTCATCAACGGATATGCACCAGCCTTTACTTTTACCGTGAAAAATAAGGTTCCCCTTATATCATACGATTATTACCTCGATCCGGGAAGGAGCATAGAAGAGGCTATAAACGATATCCACGATCTGGCAGGTCTTAATCCCATCCGGCCCTATTTTCTGCTTATGCATGTCAGACAATGGAACAATATCGACAAAGTGGTTAAGATACTCCAGGGGCTGGGTAACGATTACGAAACGGTCCCGCTCGATATTTTCCTGAAAATGGCAGGAGAAAGACCTACATTCAGAGAATACTTCCTGAAAACAGAGCAGAAATAAATACCCTTTTCACGCTGGCCGGTCCCCGGAGATCAAACCATCTGGCTGAACTTCTCCCGGTAATCCTCGATGGAAAAGCGTATCACCTCATGGGCCTCCTCCAGGCCGTATACATCCGTGATCTCCCTCTCTCTCTTGTTGCCCGGCAGATCCTTGTAGGTGAGGAAGTAATGCTTCAGCCTGTCGATGATAGCCTTGGGAAGATCAAAGATATTCCGGAACCGGCCATATACCGCGTCATTGTCCAGGATCGCTATGATCTTGTCATCGGCATCCGCTCCGTCGATCATCCGCAAGCCTCCTATGGGACGGGCAAAAACCAGGATATCGCCATGCGTGATCTCCTTCTCGGTCAGTACAAGGATATCCATGGGGTCACCATCCCCCGTAAGACCTGTCTTCCCGGATTTCTCCATGGAGAATGCAGCTACTTTCTTTCCACTGTAGGTCTGAGGAATAAAACCATACAAAGCGGGGACAATATTGGAATATTTTTGCGGCCGGTCGATCATCAGGTATCCACTCTTCTTGTCCACTTCATATTTCACCGTATCTGTAGGCACCATCTCAATGTACGAAGTAACCACTTCGGGAGCTTTTTCCCCGATCTCCACCCCATGCCAGGGGTGGGATTTGAACCGCAATCCCATCAGTCGCCCTATGGGATCCATAAAATTATCAGCCATATTTTTTAGTTGTTAATTATAATTCCTCCAATAATTCTTCGAGTTGCATCCGTCGTGAACCTTTGATCAGGATAGTATAGCCGGTCCACTTTATTCTCTTCAGATATGCTTTCAGTTCCCTGCTGTCAGAGAATCCGGTATATCCATGTTTACCGGACATCCCGGCAAAGTGTTTACCGGCTAAATATACATTTTTTTCAAACCCATTCATTTTCAGGAGTTCCAGGATCCTGTTATGTTCTTCTGCCGCGTAAGGGCCCAGTTCCAGCATATCTCCCAGGATCACAGCCTTTTTATCACCTTCCAGCCCGGCAAATTCCCGGATGGCAATTTCCATGCTTGTCGGGTTGGCATTGTACGCATCCAGAATAACGGTATTCCCCTTTTGCGTGGTGATCACCTGTGACCTCATATTTTCGGGGACATATTCCGAGACAGCCTCTGTAATATCCTCCGGAGGCACCCCGAAGCCAACGCCCACAGCCACTGCAGCCATCACGTTCTCAAGATTATAGCTTCCGTAAAGACGCGTTTTTACCAGCCGCTCTCCGTCCGGAGCGTTCCAGATGAAACGGAGCGGAGAACCTTTTCCGGAGCGACGAAATGAAATATCTGCACCCTCCCCTTCCAGACCATAAGAGATCCTGTTCCTCACCTTCCTGACCTCTTTTTTCAGAATGGGATTGCCGGCATTATAGAAAACCACTCCACCCTTTTTAGCCAGGTGATCGTATAGTTCTGTCTTCGTTTCCACGATCTTCTCAAAACTGCCAAATCCTTCGAGATGGGCTTTGCCGATATTCGTAATGATCCCGTGTGTGGGATCGGCGATCCCGCACAGGAAAGCGATCTCTCCCGGATGGTTCGCTCCCATCTCTGTGACCAGTATGCCGGTTTCCCTGTCAGCGGCGAGGAGGGTCAGAGGGAGTCCGATATGATTGTTAAGATTTCCGCGGGTCCCCGTCACTTTGTATTTCCGGGAGAGCACCCCGACGATCAGCTCTTTGGTAGTTGTCTTGCCATTTGTTCCGGTGATCGCCAGTACCGGAACATCCAGCTGCTGCCTGTGATAACGTGCCAGTTCCTGTAATGTTGCAAGGGTGTCTTTCACCAGGATATAACGCTCATCATGCACCACGCCGGGCTCACTCACCACTGCATAGGCACAGCCCTTTTCCAGTGCCTGGGAGGCATACATGTTCCCGTCATATTTTTCACCTTTAAGGGCAAAAAAAAGTGCACCCTCCCGGCATAACCTTGAATCAGTAATGACATCCGGATGGCCGGAAAAGATCTTATAAAGTTGTTTTATCTTCATCGGAAATAGAAAAAGGCCCCATTACACAAAATAATGAGGCCTGTTCCTTCATGTTGTTTCTTTTTATGATCCTGAAGAGCCACCTACCCTGGTCATGGCACAACGGAAACCCAGATCGGCCCGGGCGCTTTTTTCATCCAGGAAACGGCGGGTGGAGGGGATCAGCCAGTAGGCCCTGTCAAGCCACGAGCCTCCTTTGTAAACCCTGGCCCGGTCGTTGATAAGGGTGGTATAATCATTGTTCTGGACATCCTGTGAATACATCTGACCGGTACCTTTATCTTCTCCTTTCCAGTCATCCGTGTTGCTGATCGCGGACTCCAGATCACCATCTTTGTAATTTCTGTAATCGGCCTTCTGATAATTATATCGGTCAGCTACCTCTTCGGGGGTGACTTCCCGGTAACGCAGATGACCCAGGCTGTCCTTTTCAGCCACGTTCCCGTCCTGGTCTCTTACCAGCACCTTGTAGATATTGCCCCTGTATGGGTTCAGGCCGTCCACTTCCACGCTGTTCAGTTGCCGGTATACATCGGCCACCCATTCATTAACGTTCCCGGCCATGCAGTACAGGCCATAGTCATTGGGCCAGAAGGATTTCACCTGAGCCGTAATGGCGGCAGCATCGTTCAGATCACCGGCCAGTCCCATGTAGTCGCCATTCCCCCTGACAAAATTGGCCATAAAACGCCCCCTGTATTTCCGGGATGCATTTCTGAGGTAATGTCCATCCCACGGGTAGAGACGGCGTTCATACAAACGTTCCTCATAGGTATTCCCGATGAGGGCCAGCGCAGCATACTCCCATTCAGCCTCCGTAGGCAACCTGTAAGCAGGCAGGAGAAGGCCATCTTCCATGGTCACCCTTCTGTTCTCCTGGTTGGGATTGAGACTGGGGAGGTTCTGATTGACAAGTCCCTCATACTGGCCTGCCAGGTATGCCTCCGTGTTGAAGTTGTTCTCGTCGGTCTGGTTGGGATCCGGGTTCAGGATCCCTTCGTCGATCAGGATCTTCTCGTTCACCCTGTCGGTACGCCAGGAGCAGTAATCATTGGCCTGCAACCAATTCACCCCCACAACGGGATATTCGTTGTAGGAGGGATACCGGAAATAATATTTCACATACGGTTCATTATAGGCGAGCGGGCTTCTCCACACCAGTGTGTCAGGCAGGGCCTGGCGGTAAACTTCAGGATAACTTTTATAAACCCGCTGGATCCAGTAAAGATACTCCCTGTAATCCACATTCCTGACCTCCGTCTCATCCATATAAAAAGAGGTGATGGTAACACGACGGGGGATGTTGTTCCAGTCATACATCACATCCTGCTCTACCCGTCCCATGGTGAAGGTACCTCCTTCAATAAAAACAAGCCCCGGTCCCGTGGGCTGCTCAAAAGCGGTCCTGACCTCAAACCCCCCGTTCTCCGGATCGTTATACTTCCAGCCGGTCGTCGGGGAGACATCTTCTTTCCCTTTCCCTAATAAACCGCAGGAACTTAAAGTAGCTAAACCTGCAAGGACCACCGGAACGATTAATGCTTTCATTTTACCACTACGCATGATCAAAGATTTTTCACCGTTTATTAAATACAATAAACCAAAAGTAATAATTATTTATTTAACAAAAATAAGCATTTTATTTTTTAATAACTACAAGTGAGGGAAAATTATTGTCCTGCGGCTTTGTGATTTTCCTATACCAACGACGATGCCTGCCTCATGCGCCCCTCCCCTGGAAGGATTTCCACCCCCTCCCAGAGAGGCGTCATAACTATATAAAAAACGTACATTCCCGGCATCCAGGGACAGAGAGAACACGGCCGCATCATACCGGTTCCCGAAATTTTTCTTCCAGGCAAGCCCTGCAGATATGATCTTATAGATCACCTGCCCTCCCAGCACATATTGTTGGCTCCTTCCCTGTACCATCCCTCCGATCCAGGGAACGACATACAATTCATTCCCTGCAGGGACAGTATAACTGAACAGAAAAGTATATTTCCTTTTCAGGACGGTCTGGTCATTTTTCACTTCCGACTGATATGGTTCCATCAGGTGCCAGGCAGCGATGCTTCCAAGCCAGTTCTCTCCGTATAAAAGAAAGCCCACGGCGAAATCCGGAAAGAAAGTACTCTCGGATCCGATCGTTTCGCCCGGGGGCAGAATGATCCCGCCGGTGGGTGATATCATATCAGGCAGGATGACCTTGCCGGCATCGAAATATTTTTGCATCAGCGAAGCCGTAAAGCCACTGTTCAGGAACAGGGAACGGGAGATCTGCAGGTGATAGGAATAGGTAAGAGATACACCCGAAAGAGATAACATCCCGCCGGCCGAACGATCATGCATCAGCATCACACCATAACCTCCATGCAGGACATCTACCGGCTGGTCCCATGAGGCCACGGCGGTGATGTAACTGGCATCACTGCCGGGATAGTGATCCCGGAAACCGAGCGATGCCCTGCCGTTTTCCAGCCCGGCAAAAGCAGGATTATAATACATCCGCTCCGCGAACATCATGGAAAAAGCCGGATCCTGAGCCCTGGAACAGGTAAACACCACGCCTGCCAGCAAGAATGATATTAAAAGTTTATTCCTCACATTTAACACCCTTTCCGATGAGAACTATTCACCTCCAAAAATAACAATAATAGGGTCATTCGTACGTTTTGATAACCAAAAGGAGAAAAATCGGATCTTATAGTAAACGCTGTTATAAAAAATATATTATTTTGTCCCGCTTACCCTTATGATCAAAAAAACGTTCATAATACTCCTTTCAGGGATATTTTTTTTTCTGAACACGTCGTTCGGCTCTTCCCGGGCCGGGCGGTCTGTTCTGGCAGATGGGTATTGGGTGAAAATAATGGTCAAAGAGACAGGGATCTACAAGATCACCTATGATGAGCTGAAAAATATGGGACTTCCCGATCCCTCCCACCCTCACATTTTTGGAAATGGCGGGGGCATGCTCCCGGAGAAGAACAACGTGCCTCACCCCGACGATCTCATGGAGCTTCCGCTCCGGCTTTACAAAGGTTCGGACGGCGTGTTCAACAAAGGAGATTATCTGCTTTTTTATGCCACCGGTCCCGTACAATGGAAATATTCATCCAACGACTCCTCTTTTTACCACATCAACCCACTTTACGACAACGCAGCATACTATTTTGTCACTTCCTCAACTGCCCCGGTGAATGAGATCCCCCAGGAACCTTTTACCGGCGAGGACCCTACGGACATCTCCACCTCTTTTGATGACTACCTTTTTCATGACGTTGACCGTGAGAACCTGATCAAATCGGGCAGGGAATGGTATGAGCCCCTGCCGGCACTCTCTCCGGTCACTTTCACCTTCACTTTCCCTGGCAGGATCCTTTCCGACGTGATACGCATGCGCGTACGTGTCATTGCCCGTTCTTCCAGGACCTCTTATTTTGGCATCCAGGCCGGTGATCAGGACCTCCCTTCTATTTCCGTGGGCCCTGTTAATATTTACAGCTATACTTCAGCATATGCTAA
This sequence comes from Bacteroidales bacterium, assembly GCA_015486475.1. GTDB lineage: Bacteria > Bacteroidota > Bacteroidia > Bacteroidales > VadinHA17 > DRPN01. The sequence continues at coordinate 1,010 of WFRO01000545.1, read as the reverse complement.
AGCTAATCTGAAAGAATACCTTTTCACTACAAATGGGGAAGATGTTCCGGTAACGATCTCATTTCAAAGCAATGACAAGGTAAATGCCCGGGCCTGGCTGGACAAGATCGATATACAGGCCCGCAGGCAGCTTGCCATGAACGGCAATACATTGTTTTTCAGGGATATCAGAACATTTGGAACAGGGAAGATCACCTCTTTCCTCATTGCAAATGGAGAAGGGGAGGTGTGGGATGTTACGGACCTGCATCAGGTGAAAAGGATGGAAACAAGGGAAGAGAACAACACGCTGCAGTTCCGGGTCCATACTGATACACTGAGACAATTTGTGGTTTTCCGTGGAAACGATTTCCCTTCGCCGGAGACCGTTGTAGAAGGATTACCGAACCAGGACCTGCACGGCCTTCCCCAGCCCCGCCTGGTGATCGTAAGTTTTCCGGATTTCATGGAACAGGCCATCGCTCTCGGACAATACCATCATGAAAGGGATGATATGGCCGTAGCCGTGGTGACCACAGACCAGGTCTATAATGAGTTCTCCTCAGGCGCCCGCGATATCGGAGCGATCCGCAATTTTATGAAGATGTTCTACGACCGTGCCACGAGCAAAACGGACAAGCCCCGCTATCTCCTTCTGCTGGGGGACGGCTCGTATGATAACCTGACCATTGACCCGAACAACTGTAATTATATCCCCACCTATCAATCCCCCAATTCGCTGGTGCCTACCCAGTCCTTTGTCTCTGATGATTTTTTCGGTCTGCTGGACAGCAATGAAGGAGGGGTGAGCGGCCTGCTGGATATAGGAGTGGGGCGGTTCCCTGTCGGCTCAGCTGAGGAGGCCGGGGTCATCGTAGATAAGATCAAAGCATATTATTCCGAAGATGCCCTGGGAGACTGGCGCAACAGATTATGTTTTGTCGGAGATGATGAAGACAACAACCTCCACATGAAGGATGCCGACCGCCTGGCCACTTATGTTGATACAACCTATCCTTCCTTTGTCCTGA
>WFRO01000544.1 GCA_015486475.1 Bacteroidales bacterium | reverse complement strand
GCCGGTTATACGGCTGCCATTTATTCGGCCCGTGCCAATATGGATCCGGTGCTGTACCAGGGCATGGAGCCGGGAGGTCAGCTGACCATTACCACCGACGTGGAGAACTTTCCCGGTTATCCGGAAGGTGTTAGTGGCCCTGCGATGATGGAGGATCTCAAAAAGCAGGCCGAGCGCTTCGGTACCGATATTCGCTGGGGCGTGGCCACGGCCGTGAACTTTGACAAATACCCCCTGGAGGTGACCATCGATGAGAAGAAGGTCATCGAGGCCGATACGGTCATCATCGCCACGGGGGCTTCGGCCAAGTACCTGGGACTGGAAGCCGAGAAGAAGTATGCCGGCAGCGGGGTGTCGGCCTGTGCTACCTGTGACGGCTTCTTTTACAAAGGCAAGGATGTGGCGGTCGTCGGCGGCGGGGATACCGCCTGTGAGGAGGCCCTTTATCTGTCCGGTCTGGCACGTAAGGTGTACATGATCGTCCGGAAACCTTATCTGCGGGCCTCCAAGATCATGCAGCACCGGGTGATGAACACACCCAATATTGAGATCCTCTTTGAGCACAACACCAAGGACCTGTATGGTGACGGCGTGGTGGAAGGCGCTATCCTCATAAAGAAAAAAGGCACCCCCGAAGAGGAGGAGGTAGATCTGAAGATCGACGGTTTCTTCCTGGCCATCGGGCATCAACCCAACTCCGACATCTTCCAGGAATATATCGAGACCGATGATGTCGGTTATATCAAGACCGTTCCCGGTACAACACGTACCAACGTGGAAGGGGTCTTTGCCTGTGGCGATGTGCAGGACCGGGTCTACCGCCAGGCCGTGACGGCTGCCGGTACCGGCGCCATGGCTGCCATAGAGGCAGAGCGGTACTGGGCCGAGAAATTTGCACAGACGAAGTGAGAAAAGAAGGAATAGTGGAATATTGGAATAATGGAATAGTGCCTGCCTGCCGCCTGCCTGCCGCCTGCCTGCCGGTAGGCAGGGTAGGCAGGGTAGGCAGGGAGGAAGAGGGACGATGAAGCGATAAAGCGATGATGGGATAAAGCGAATAACCCAATCCTCTAACTTTTAACTTTAGGCACTTTTTACTTTTAACTCCATTCCAAGTACTCCAAGTACTCGAAGTACTCCACACTCTTTCTATTATTTTAAACATCCGTAGCAAGATGAATAAAAAAAGGAGCTCCGATCGGAACTCCTTTTTTTATGACTTGCCGGTAAAGTTACACTTGGTCGTACTCGATCTTTTCCTTGCTGTATTTCCCGAAAGTAAGTTTGTCCTTAATCGATTTGAAGGCCTCGATGGTAAATTTAACGTCCTCTTCCGTATGCAAGGCGGTAGGTATGAGGCGTAGCATGATCGTTCCCCTGGGTACCACCGGGTAGATCACGATGGAGCAGAAGACCTTGTGGTTCTCCCGCAGATCGACCACCAGGTTGGCGCCCTGTATCTCGGTGCCTTCCAGGATAACGGGGGTTACCGGCGATTCGGTGGAGCCTATATTCATGCCGGCATCTTTGAGCCCTTCCTGGAGCAGTTTGACGATATGCCACAGGTTCTTGCGCAGCTCCGGTTTTGTTTTCAGCAGTTCCAGGCGTTTCATGGCGCCGATCACCATGGGCATGGGGAGTGATTTGGCAAAGATCTGCGACCGCATGTTGAAGCGCAGGTAGCGCACGATCTCTTTAGTACTGGCCACGAACCCTCCGATGCCGGCCATGGCCTTGGCGAAAGTGGCGAAATAGAGATCTACTTCGTCCTGCACACCGTAATGTGTACCGGTGCCGGCACCTTCCGGTCCCATGGTGCCGAAGCCGTGGGCATCGTCCACCAGGATACGGAAGTCATATTTCTTTTTCAGCTCAACGATGTTATGCAGGTGGCCCAGATCGCCCGCCATGCCAAAGACCCCTTCGGTGATCAGCAGGATACCGCCGCCGGTACGGGAGACGACCCGCGAAGCATGTTTGAGCTGTTTGTCCAGGTTATCCATATCGTTGTGCTTGTACACAAAGCGTTTCCCCATGTGGAGGCGGAGCCCGTCGAGGATGCAGGCATGCGACTCGGAATCGTATACGATCACATCCTTCCGGTCGACCAGCGTGTCAATGATCGAGAGCATCCCCTGGTATCCGTAGTTGAGCAGGTAGGCGCTCTCCTTGCCTACAAAATCTGCCAGCTGCTGCTCCAGCTCCTCATGCTGTGTGGTATGGCCCGACATCATACGGGCCCCCATGGGATAGGCCAGTCCCCACTCTTTGGCAGCCTCGGCATCCGTTTTCCTTACCTCGGGATGATTGGCCAGACCGATATAGTTGTTGAGACTCCAGGTGAGTACCTTTTTCCCATGGAACTTCATCCACGGCTCGATCTCTCCCTCCAGCTTGGGGAACATCATATAACCATCGGCAAATTCATGATATTTGCCCAGTGAGGTCGTATTGATCGAAAGTTTTTCAAAAAGATCCACGTTTAAATTTTTTAGGGTTAGAATTCCGGCCGCAAAGTTAGTTTTTTTCTTCCATCAAAAAAAGATAACTGCTGAATGGCAGGTATTTTGTTAATTTTAGATAATAAATGGAAAATATTCCTTATTTTTGCGCGTTTAAAAATCAACCCCGGAAAAGCTGACAAAGGGTGAATGACACGATGGTAGCTGGAAAAAAATATCTCCTTCCTTTTTTCGTACTCCTGACCCTCCTGATGATGGTCACGTCATGTGGTGAATATGACAAGATCCTGAAGAGTCAGGACTATGATCTGAAATACAAAAAGGCTAAGGAATACTACACACTGGGCAAATATACGCAGGCAATAGGACTCATTGAGCAGATCCTGCCCCATTACAAAGGGACCACGAAGTCGGAAGAGCTGGACTACCTGCATGCTATGGCCTATTATGATATGGGTGATTTTGTGATGGCCGGCCACTATTTCGAGACCTTCACCCATACTTATCTGAACAGTGTACATGCCGAGGAGGCGGATTACCTGATGGGGTACTGTTATTACAAGCTTTCGCCCCGTCCCGAGCTGGACCAGCAGAACACCTACAATGCCCTGAATGCTTTCACGCTGCATAAAACACGTTTTCCGAACAGCAAGTACAACAAGCAGATCGACGAACTGACCAAAGAGCTGTACGATAAGCTGGCAGAAAAATCTTATCTGAGTGCCAAGCTGTATTACAGGATGGAGCACTATAAAGCGGCCATTGTGGCTATCGGAAACAGTCTGGAGGACTATCCGGATACCCGTTTCCGGGAACAGCTGATGTTCCTTCGGCTCCGTTCGAGGTACCTGTACGCCGTGAACAGTGTCTCGAAGAAGCAGCCCGAACGGTTCCAGCAGGCTGTGGACGATTATTATTCGTTCATTGATGAATTTCCTGAGAGCAAATACCGCAAAGATGCGGACAAGATCTATAAAAATTCGAACAACTATTTGAGTGTAAAATAATTATTATTAAATTTAATCAAAATTCATGATGGATTACAAGCGAACAAAAGCACCGGTAACCACGATGACCCAGAACATTGACCGGCTGGATGAGGTGACAGGCAACATTTATGAGACGGTTGTCATCTGCTCCAAAAGGGCCAACCAGATCGCTATGGACCTGAAGCAGGAGCTGAGCAAGAAGCTTGAGGAGTTTTCGTACTATACCGATAATCTGGAAGAGGTGATGGAGAACAAGGAACAGATCGAGATCTCCCGTTTTTACGAGCGTCTTCCCAAGCCCACTTCCATTGCCCTGGAAGAGTTCAAGGAGGGGAAGATCTATTTCCGGTATTCTGATGAGGCAGAGGAGAATGTTGAATAGTTATCATGCTTAAGGGGAGAAAAATATTGCTGGGGGTTACGGGCAGCATAGCTGCTTATAAAACGGCCTATCTCATCCGGTTGCTGAAAAAGGAACGTGCGGATGTGAAGGTGATCATGACCCCTGCAGCCAAAGACTTCATCACTCCCCTGACCCTGTCGGTCTTTTCCCAGAGCCGGATCTACAGTGAGCCTTTCAATCCTGTCACCGGCAAATGGTACAGTCATATCGATCTGGGCATGTGGGCCGATCTTTTTCTTATTGTGCCGGCCACCGCTGCCACCATTGGCAAGATGGTCCACGGTATCAGTGACAACCTGTTGCTTACCACCTATCTGTCGGCACGCTGCCCGGTGATGGTGGCTCCGGCGATGGATGCGGATATGTACGAACACCAGGCCATGCAGGAAAACCTGGAGAAGCTGCAGGAGCGTAATGTCCAGGTGCTGCAGTCACCCGAGGGTGAGCTGGCCAGCGGCCTCAGCGGGCCGGGCCGGATGATGGAGCCGGAGGAGATCGTGCTGGAGCTGAAGAGTTTCTTTGCGCTCCATCCTGCTAAAAAGACCAAGATCGCCGGGAAAAAGATCCTGATCACGGCAGGTCCTACCTATGAACCCATCGATCCCGTGAGGTACATCGGGAACCATTCCTCCGGCAAGATGGGGATCGCCCTGGCCGAGAAAGCGGTACAGATGGGTGCTGAGCCCGTCCTGATCCTGGGGCCCGTGGACAATGTGATCCTCTCGCGCAGGATCAGGGTGATACGTGTGAACACCGCCGACGAGATGTACGAGGCTGCCCAAAAAGAGTTCCCCGAGAGTGATGTGGCCATTCTGGCAGCTGCCGTATCCGATTTCAAACCGGCGAATGCATACGGGAGCAAGGTGAAAAGGGAGGACAAAGAGCTGGTCATCCGGCTGGTGCCTACCCGTGACATCGCTGCTGCCCTGGGCCGCGAGAAAACCAACAAGCAGATCCTGGTGGGCTTTGCCCTCGAGACCGAGAATGAGCTGGAGAATGCCATGGAGAAGATCAGGAAGAAAAACCTGGATTACATCGTTCTGAACTCGCTCCGCGATGAAGGGGCCGGCTTCGGCTACGATACCAACAAGATCACGATCATCGACAAGTCGGGAAACAGGAAGGAATATCCCCTGAAATCGAAGGCAGAAGTGGCTGAAGACATTCTGAAATACCTCCAGCAACAGTACCTATGAGAAACGATCCGTTCATCGTTAACAGGAAAGTGCATCTGCGGTGGCTCCTGCCGGCAGCAGTATTTTTGCTTTTCTGGCTGTTCCCTGTGCGTCCCGTTCCGGCGCAGGAGCTGCTCTGCAATGTCTCTATCTCGTCGCAGAAGATCCAGGGATCATACCAGGAAAAGTTCAAAAAACTACAGCAGGATATCTATGATTTTCTGAACAACACCACCTGGACGAACGATAAATTCGGTCCCAACGAACGCATACAGTGTACGATGCTGATCAACCTGGTCGAACAGATCTCCTCCGACCAGTTCCGGGGCACGATCAACATACAGTCCAGCCGGCCGGTATACAATACAGCCTATAACACCACCATGTTCAATTTTGTGGACAACGATTTTCAGTTCACGTATGTGGAGAACCAGCCGTTGCTGTTTGACGAGACCACGTTCCTTTCCAACCTTACCTCGGTGCTTGCTTATTATGCATATATTATCATCGGGCTGGATTTCGATTCTTTCGGCATGAAAGGAGGAACCCCCTATTTTCTCAAAGCCCAGCAGATCGTTACCAATGCCCAGAATGCCGTGGAGCCCGGCTGGAAACCTTTCTCGGGGAAAAGGAACCGCAACCGTTACTGGCTGATACAGAATATTCTGGACAATAATTACGCACCGGTACGTGTTTTTATTTACCGTTACGACCGGCTGGGGCTGGATGTCATGGAGAGCAAGCTGGCACAGGGACGGGCCGAGATCGCGAAAAGCCTGGAACTGCTCCGGAATGTATACCGGCTGAAACCGGACCCTTACCTGCTCTTCCTCAATATCGTGCTCGATGCCAAAAGGGATGAGATCGTCAAAATATTTTCCGAATCTTTCCCCGACGAAAAGCACAGGGTTTATATGATCATGAAGGAGATCGATCCGTCCAATGTGCAGAAATACGACAAGATGCTCAAGGCAGGGCAATAGAGGGGGAAAGAGGTTGAATGTGTGAATGATTGAATGATTGAATGATTGAATGCTTGAATGCTTGAATGATGGACGATGAATGATGATCGTCGAACAATAGGGTCATGCTGAATAACCCGATACCAGTAACTCGATACCCGCAACTCGATACTCGATACCCGATATTCTTAACTCGTAACTCCACACTCCACATGCCGCAAATGCCGCAAGCGAGCATTTGCGAGCATCCCCGCCCGGATGAACATCCGTTCGGACGGGCTCGCAACTCATGCGAAATCGAAGACACCGAAAATTTCATTTTCGAGTGTGCTCGCTTGCGGCATCTCGTTAGAATTGCGAGGATCCTCGTAAAACTGAGCAAATGCTCGCTTTGCGGCAT
>WFRO01000543.1 GCA_015486475.1 Bacteroidales bacterium | reverse complement strand
GTGCTGCACAGGTATGGGTTAAAAGGATAGATATTTACCAGGAATGTTGGGAAAGTTTGGAGTTTGGAGTTTGGAGTGTGGAGTGCCTGAGGTTGGTTGCAGGGTGCAGGGTGCAGGGTGCGGGCTTCGCCCGACGAAGCCTCCGGCGAGGGCGGGGTGCTGGATGAGCAGGCTCGAAGCTTGAATGACTGAAAAATCAGAAATCAGAAATCAGAAATCAAAATTCGACATTCATCGTTCATCCTTCCTTTTGTCTTTTATCTTCTTCCTCCTTCGAGCATCGCGCTTCGCGCTTCGAGCTTCCTTTTTCCTTTTGCCTTATTACTTTTGCCTTCCTACTTCCCCTTCCCTCCCAGCACGGTCACCAGCGTGTGGGAGAGGATCTTCATATCCACATAAAGCGACATGTTCTCGATATAGATCATATCGAACTGCATGCGGTCGATCATCTGTTCCACATTTTCGGCATAACCGTATTTTACCTGCCCCCAGGAGGTGATGCCCGGTTTTACTTTTTGCAGATGAATGTAATGGGGGGCCTTCTTCAGGATCTGGTCGACAAAATATTTTCTCTCGGGACGCGGACCTACGAGTGACATTTCCCCTTTCAGGACATTGATAAAGTTGGGCAGTTCGTCCAGACGGGTACGCCGTAAAAAGCGGCCGATGGGAGTGATGCGCGGGTCATTGGCCGAAGAGAGTGCCGGCCCGTCCTTTTCGGCATCCTTGTACATCGTTCGGAACTTAATAATGTTGAACGGCTTGCCATGCCTTCCCACCCGCTCCTGGACAAAAAAGACAGGTCCCGGCGAGGTGAATTTGATGATCAGGGAGAGGACCAGTGTCAGGGGCAGGGTCAGCAGCAGGACGAGGACGGCAGCGGTATAGTCCATCAGTGTCTTGATGACCGTCTGCCAGGCCGGCAACAGCTCGTGGGTGATCTCGATGAGGGGGGTACCCAGAAAAGAGGACATGCGCACCCTGCCGGCCAGGATGTCATAGAGCTCGGGGATCGCCTGCAGATGGGCATGGACCGAGAAAAGCCGGTTGAGGATGTACCCGATCTCTTTTTTCTCTTTTTCTTCGATGGCCAGGATGATCTCATCCACCTGCGGATTGCCGGCAAATATGTGTCCGGCATCTTTCAACTGACCCAGGTAGCGCAGATAACGGGCCATGGGAGGGTCCTTCACCGGCTTCAGGGAGAGAAAACCGATGAAGCGATAGCCCGACCGGCCGTTGAAACTTTTCACTTTTTTATAGATGTTTACCGCCTTTTCCGAGCTACCTATGATCACGGTATTGAACCCCAGTTTCCCCGTGTGGATGCGGTAGTTGGTGATCGAAGTGATCACCAGCCGGGGGATGTAGGTGAGGAAGAACTGCAGCAGGAAAAGAACGCCGAAAAGGCGGTAGTAATTCCTGTAAGTGGAGATGATATCATTGAGGATGACCAGGAAGAAAAGGATGGTCACGCCTATGAGGGTCACGAGGAAGGTGAGGAAAAACTCCTGCAGGCGGGACTTTCTGTAAATATCCCGGTAATATCCGGACAGGTAATGAAGCAACAGCCATCCCAGGGGGATGAAAAAGATACCCAGGAAGAATTTCTCATCCAGATGCAACGGCACAGGCGTGCCAAACTTCATCGGCTCAACGACCAGTTTCCGGTATATGAAAAAGAGGGTCCAGGCTGCTACGGCAGCCAGGTAATCAGAGGTAACATACAGAAGCACCTGTCTTTTCTTGTTCATCAGGAAAGGTCGCTAACGCAGGTCAATTAAATAAAACGAAAGGGGGAAGGAAATAGTCTGTGTGAGGGCGCTTTTCTTACCAGTTATTTTCGGCCGGCAGATGGCTTATGGTCTTGCTGTGGATCTTTTCCAGGATATAGCCCGTGAGGCGGGTGGCGTGGATCCGTTCTTCCAGCAGGGAAAAGGGCCGGGTGCCCGTCCGGAGGGCAAAGTTGCGGAAACAAGGGAACAAGGGGTTGATGCGTTTTCCTTTCAGGGTCTTCCTGACGGCAGAAGACGGACCGCGGGATCTGAGGATGTTGTTTTCCAGATCGGCGGTGACGGTCCCGTTCCCGCCTGTGATCCGGCAGAGGAGAGCATTTCGGTTGCCTGTCAGCTCGTGGCGGATCAGGGCGGTCATGCCGTTATTGAACTCTGCCTGTATATGTACCATGGCGGCGGCATTGTCCGGCCGGAAATAGGCTCCTACGGCAGGACGTCGCGGACGGGCGGGGTTCATGTGCAGCGTGGTTTCCACGGAATGGATCAGCGAGGCGGTGAGATCGCGTTCCCCTCCGGGGCCGGCCCGCCAGTGGCGTATGATCTCGGTGAAGAGCGGATGCCCCGCTTTCTCCAGGGCCGTCCGGAAAAGCGGATGATCGCGCAAAGGATTGTAGCAATACACCGGGACATCCCCTTCCTGCGCCAGGGCCTGGATCTCCAGGAGAGCCTGGGGGGAAAGGTGTGCTGTAGACGGGAAAAAGAGGGGCCGTGACATGCGTATGGCTGCGCGGAGAAAGAGCAGATCAGCAGGATAAGGATCGGAGAAGACCACCAGATCCGAACGCATGAGCATTTCTTCCGGGTCGGTGGCCAGGAAACCGGGATCCTGCGGGAAAGAACTGCCGGCGGAAGGAGAGAAATGGATCCCCGTGAGGGCAAACTCTTTTTCCTTTTTTATCCGGCCGGCCAACGCGATTGTTTCATCGGTTATGCCGAAAACCCCGATTTTTATCATATTTTTGTAATCGTTTTTGCAAACATACATTTTTTGACCATCTCTTGTAATATTTTTAAGGTTAAGTTATTAACGACATATTGTTGATAATCACGTCATGAAGTACAACGATCTGGAGGATAACTACAGGCACAAAGGCCTGAGAAAAAAACTTGTCGAAGAGCTCCGGTCCAAGGGCATCACCAACGAAGCGGTGCTGGAGGCCATCAACAAAGTGCCGCGGCATCTCTTCATGGCTTCCGGGTTTCTGGACTTTGCCTACAAAGACCAGGCTTTTCCCATCGGGGCGGGGCAGACCATCTCGCAGCCTTACACCGTGGCTTTTCAGACCTCCCTGCTGGACATTCAGAAAGGGGATAAGGTGCTGGAGATAGGCACGGGATCGGGTTATCAGGCAGCCATTCTCCTCGAGATGGGCGCCCGCGTTTTCACCATAGAAAGACAGAAAGAACTCTTCCTCAATGCCCAGGCCCTTCTCACACGGCTGGGATACCATCCCCGTTTCTTTTACGGCGACGGGTATGAAGGTCTGCCGGCTTTTGCACCTTTTGACAAGATCCTCATTACGGCGGCAGCTCCCGAAATACCGGAAGCACTTATCCGGCAGCTGAAGACCGGCGGCATCCTCGTAGCTCCGGTGGGGGACAGCGACACCCAGGAGATGACCCGCCTGATCAAACACAGCAAGGACGATATCGAGATCACACGACACGGTTATTTTGTCTTTGTCCCTATGATGAAAGGTACCAGTAACAACGGCAACGGAAAAGGAGCATGAAAAGATCGGTGGAGGTAAAAAAGTTTGTGTTCAATCCTTTCATGGAGAACACGTATGTGGTATATGACGGTCAGGGTGCCTGTGTGATCATTGACCCGGGGTGCTATACCGGAGAAGAAGAAGAGGAGATCCTCTCTTTCATCCGGGATAAGAAGCTGCAGCCTGAGCATGTCCTGCTCACCCATGCCCACCTGGACCATGTTTGCGGGGCTCCTTTCTTTGCCAGGGAGTTCGGCCTGGATCCCCTGCTGCATCCTGCCGATAACGGCATCTATGAGTCCGTGCCTTCACAGGGGGAGATCTTCTCTTTTCCTGTCAAAGACCTTCCTCCGGTCAGGGCTTTGCCTGAAAAAGAGATCTCTTTCGGAGACACTTCCCTGCGGGTGATCCACCTGCCGGGCCATTCTCCGGGAGGAGTGGCCTATTATCATCCCGAGACCGGACTGCTTTTTTCGGGAGATGTTCTTTTTAACGGCAGCATTGGCCGTACCGATCTGCCGGGGGGCGATTATGACCTGCTGGTGAAAAGCATCACGGAAAAGATCGTGACCGTTCTTCCGGAGGATACGCTCATTTTTCCCGGCCACGGGCCCGAGACCACCGTGGGCAAAGAGATCCGGAGCAACCCCTTCCTGGATTTCCTGGAAAGGTGATAATTGTGGTTTTTTTTGCCGTTACGTTTTCCTATTTTTGGTCCGGCACATTTTAATATCATTTCATGAAAACAGAACATTTTATGGACCGTCATCTGGGTCCCCGCAAGCAGGAGACCGAAGAGATGGCCCGGTCCGTTGGAGAGGAGTCCCTTGATGCCCTGATCGATAAGGTTATACCCCGCGATATACGTCTTGAAGCGTTTCCTGAGATCGCTGCCATGACCGAGGCGGAGTATCAGCGGTACATCAAAGCGATCGCCTCGCAGAACAAGCTGTACCGCTCCTACATCGGCATGGGCTATTACAATACATTGTTCCCGCCGGTGATCCAGCGCAATATCCTGGAGAACCCTGCCTGGTACACTTCTTACACCCCTTACCAGGCCGAGATCTCGCAGGGACGCCTGGAGGCTTTGCTCAATTTTCAGACGGCCATCATCGGGCTGACGGGATTGCCTCTGGCCAACTCCTCCCTGCTGGATGAAGGCACGGCGGCAGCCGAGGCCATGCTGATGCTTTTCCATGCCCGCTCCCGTGCGCAGGTGAAAGCGAATGTGATCCGTTTTTTCGTGGATGAGAAAGTATTCCCCCAGACGCTGGCCATCCTGCGCACAAGGTCCGAAGCCCGCGGCATAGAGTTGGTGACAGGCTCCTGGCAGACAATGGCGCCGGATGAAGATCTTTTTGGCGCCCTGGTCCAGTATCCCGACAGCGACGGGGTGGTATTTGATCTGAGGGCTTGGACGGAAAAGATGCGTGATGCGGGTGTGCCGGTGGTCGCCGTGGCGGATATCCTGAGCCTGGCCCTGCTGACGCCTCCCGGCGAGTGGGGTGCCGATGTGGTGGTGGGCTCGGTGCAGCGGCTGGGACTGCCCATGGGCTTCGGCGGTCCCCATGCGGGGTATATCGCGGCCGGAGAGGAATACAAAAGACACATGCCGGGAAGGATCATCGGTGTGACACGCGACGCACAGGGGAAACCGGCCCTCCGCATGGCCCTGCAGACCCGCGAACAGCATATCAAGCGCGAAAGAGCTACCTCCAATATCTGTACGGCCCAGGCCCTGCTGGCCACCATGGCCGGCTTTTATGCCGTGTACCGCGGCCCCGAAGGACTGAAAAGGGTGGCGGAGAATATCCACTCCCTGACAGGAGCCCTCCATGAGGGCCTGAAAAGCCTGGGGTATGAGCAGGTGAATGACACTTTCTTCGATACACTGAAGATACGCGTGACGGACCAGCAGAAAGAGAAGATACGGGAACTGGCGCTGGCGAAAGAGATCAACCTGAATTACTATTATGACGGTTTTGTCATGATCAGCCTGGACGAGACCACCCTGCCCGCGGATATGGAAGATCTGCTAGAGGTCTTTGCCGGCGCGTCCGGGAAGAAGAAACCGGCGCCGGAGGTGACGGAAGGACGGATATGGTTTGATAAGGCCCTGCTGCGTACCTCCCCGTTCATGCAGCAGCAGGTCTTTCACCGCTACCGTTCCGAGACGGAGATGATGCGTTATATGAAAAAGCTGGAGCGCAGGGATATCTCCCTGACCCATTCGATGATCCCGCTGGGCTCCTGCACCATGAAGCTGAACGCTGCCGCGGAGATGATCCCGGTGAGCTGGCCTGAGTTCGCGGCCCTGCATCCTTTCGTGCCCGCAGAACAGGCGGAAGGGTACCGCCGTATTATCGACGATCTGACGGAGGACCTGCTGAAGATCACAGGCTTTGCCGGCATCACCTTTCAGCCCAACTCAGGGGCGGCGGGTGAGTACACGGGTCTGACCATCATACGCCGTTACCTGGAATCGCTGGGCGAGATGCAGCGTGATGTGGTGCTGATCCCCTCGTCGGCTCACGGCACCAATCCTGCCAGCGCGGTGATGGCCGGCATGCAGGTGGTGGTGGTCGATTGTGACGAGCGGGGCAACATCAACGTGGACTTGCTGGCCCGCCTGGCCGAAGAGCATAAGGAGCGGCTCGCAGCCTTCATGGTCACCTATCCCTCCACGCACGGTGTCTTCGAGAGCCGCATCAAAGAGATGACGGAGATCGTACACCGTTACGGCGGACAGGTGTATATGGACGGCGCCAACATGAATGCCCAAGTGGGGCTCACCAGTCCCGCCGCCATAGGGGCTGACGTGTGTCATCTGAACCTGCACAAGACCTTTGCGATCCCACATGGCGGCGGAGGTCCCGGCGTGGGGCCCGTAGCTGTGGCTGAACACCTGACGGATTTTCTGCCCGGCCATCCGGTGGTGCATACGGGCGGTGCCCGTTCGCATGATACCATCTCGGCGGCTCCCTATGGCAGCGCCCAGATCCTGGTGATATCCCATGCCTACATACGCCTGATGGGCAGCGAGGGTCTCACCAAAGCTACCAAGGTGGCGATCCTGAACGCCAATTATATCTCAGCGGCCCTGAAGGATCATTTCAAAACGCTCTATACCGGTGAGACCGGGTATGTGGGACATGAGATGATCCTCGACTGCCGCCCCTTCAAACACGAGACGGGCATCAGTGAAACGGACATCGCCAAGCGCCTCATGGACTACGGCTTTCACGCGCCCACCCTCTCCTTCCCGGTACATGGTACGCTGATGGTGGAACCTACCGAGAGCGAGTCGAAAGCCGAGCTGGACCGTTTCGTGGAGACCATGAAGCAGATCTATGACGAGATCATGGAGGTGAAGGAAGGCAGGACCGATGCCGAGGACAATGTGTTGAAAAATGCGCCGCACACCCAGGGGGTGGCGCTGGCCGAAGAGTGGACCCATCCGTACGGACGCCGTCAGGCGGTCTTCCCCCTCGGGTGGGTGGAAGAGAACAAGTTTTGGCCGGCGGTCAACCGGGTGGATGAGGCCTGGGGCGACCGGCACCTGCTCTGCTCAGCCTCAGATCTCGAGAATTTCAGCGCTGAGTGAACAGATCTTCCAGCTCGATATTCAGCAGATCTTTCATGCCGATACCGAATACCTGTGCCTGACGGGGGATGATGCTCTCCCTGCTCAGACCGGGGATGGTGTTGATCTCCAGAAAACAGGGCGTGTGATCCTGCAGGATAAAATCGACGCGCACCACGCCTTTGCATCCCAGCACGGAATAGATGTAAGAGGCGGTCTCGCGGATCTTCTCCAGCTGATGGTCCGGCAGGCGGGCCGGCGTGATCTCCTCGGCCATCCCCTCGGTGTACTTTGCCTCGTAATCGAAGAAATCCTTCTTGCTGACGATCTCGGTGGGAGGGAAGATGATCTCGTGACTGCCACTCTTCAGTACCCCGCAGGACACCTCCGTGCCTTCGATGAACTCTTCGATGATCACCTCGTCACTTTCGCGGAAAGCTTCCCGGATAGCGGCGGTCAGCCCGGAAGGATCATGCACCTTGGAGACCCCGAAGCTGGAGCCGCTGGTGTTGGGCTTGACAAAAAGAGGATATTTCATACCCTCCGTATCGGGGGCGATCCATCCTTTGCGGTAACGGATCAGCAGGGAAGGGGCCGTGGCTATGTGATACTTCTCCAGAAAGACCTTACAGGCATACTTGTTGAAGGTGAGCGCCGAGACAAAAGCATCACATCCCGCATAGGGAATGTCCAGCAGATCGAAATAGGACTGCAGCCTGCCATCCTCGCCCGGTGTGCCGTGGATGACGATCAACACACCGTCAAAAAGGATCTTCTCACCCCCGGCGGAGACGGAGAAATCGTTCCGGTCGACGAGGATCTTTTCTCCCTCCGGAGATTTCCAGTACCACCGTTCCCGGGTGATGATGATCAGGTAAGGGACGTAGAGGCTCTTGTCCAGATGCCGGATCACCTGCTCCGCACTGTTCAGCGAGATGCCGTATTCGGAGGAATACCCCCCGGCCAGGACCGCGATCTTTTTCATGTGCAGGTGCTATGTGCGATCATCTTTCACTTTTTCTCATCATTCCAGTCGCGGATCAACAGGCCGTTGCCGTACTTTTCCACTACCAGTTTCTGTTTGGCTTTCCAGCCGAACTCTTCCACTTCCTCGCGGGGAAGACTGATGCCATAACTGCTGCCACCACCCAGTTTCAGCAGACTGCGGATGTGTCTTTTGGATAATTTTCTTCTGGCCATAGCAATAGGTTTTGGTTTAGGTTATTCAAGGTACGCGCGTAATTAAAAATACCTATTTAAATAGGTATTTTAATAGGCAATTTAATAGGTATTTAAATACCTATTTAAAGGGTTGGTTGAAAATAATAAAAAAAGATGAAAAAAACAAAAAAGTTTCAGGTTTAGGTGTCGCAATTCTGGAAATCTTTGATTTTCTTAGAATTACAAACATTCCCGAAAACCCAGGCACATTGAAAACAGCGAAAATGCATTTTCGAGTTTGCTCGCTTGCCGCATTTGCTGTTTTTTGGGATTTGAGACGCAATGAATGAACCAGGATCCGGGGCGAGACGCAATGAATTGCGTCTGTACGATCTCATCTTTTAAGGAATTCAATTCTTTATTCAATATGCCGCAACTCTAAAGTACTTTAGAGTTGCGAGCCCGTCCGAACGGATGTTCATCCGGGCGGGCATCCTCGAAATTGCTTGCAATTTCGGGATTCGGTGTTCGATATTCGATATTCGTCCTTCATCCTTCGTCCTTCATCCTTCGCCATTCATCTTTCGCCCTTCCAGATAGTTTCTCCATTTTTCGATGACCTGCTGCATATCTTCGGGCAGAGGAGATTCGAAGGACATGGTCTTTCCGGTGGTAGGATGCACGAACTCCAGGGAGCGGGCGTGGAGGGCCTGGCGGGGGAGGATCTTAAAGCAGTTCCTGACGAATTGCTGGTATTTGCTGAAGGTGGTGCCTTTAAGTATCCTGTCGCCTCCGTACTCGGCGTCGTTGAAGAGGGGGTGCCGGATGTGCTGGAAGTGTACGCGGATCTGGTGGGTGCGGCCGGTCTCGAGGCGGCATTCCACCACGCTGACGTAGCCCAGCTCTTCCAGCACGCGGTAATGGGTGACGGCCTCTTTGCCTTGGTTGCCGTCGGGGAAGACGTACATCTTCGTGCGGTCTTTGGGGTTGCGTCCCACATGTCCTGTGATGGTCCCCTCCTTTTCCGGGGGGATACCCCAGACGATGGCCGTATAGCGGCGATGTATGGTATGATAGAAAAACTGTCTGGCCAGCTTGTTCTGGGCGATCTCGTTTTTAGCCACCACCAGGATGCCGGTGGTGTTCTTGTCGATGCGATGGACCAGACCGGCACGTATGTCTCCTTTATTGAACCCCGGCACATCCTTCAGGTGCCAGGCCAGGGCATTGACAAGGGTGCCGCTGTAGTTGCCATAGCCGGGGTGCACTACCATGCCGGCCGGCTTGTTGACCACCAGCAGGTCGTCATCTTCATAGAGGATGTCGAGTGGTATGTCCTCGGGGATGATCTCTGTCTCACGCGGCGGGTGGGGCAGGACGATGGTGATCACCTCGCCGGGCTTGACGCGGTAGGAGGGTTTGACGGCCTTGCCGTCCACCAGGATGTTGCCGGCCGTGGCGGCATGCTGTATGCGCGTGCGGCTCACGTTCTCCAGCTTGTTCAGCAGGTACTTGTCGATGCGCAGAAGGCTCTGCCCGGGATCGACGACAAAACGATGGTGTTCATAAAGTTCCTGCTGTTCGTTGAGCTCTTCGGCCATGACGGTGGTTTTTAGTGCAGGACAGGGACCCTGGTGCGGAAAATGGCCTGATCCCCCTGCCGGATCACCAGCAGGTACAGACCGTTGCGCAGGGTGGGCAGGAGGAGCTCCCGGGTAAAACCCCGGTGCTCGAAGACTGCCCGGCCTGAGAGGTCGAACAGCAGGTAGGTGGCGTCGGACGGGGGAGTGTTGCCGTAGTCGATATGCAGGAGCCCGGAGGCCGGCAGGGGGTAAACCCGCCACGAAGGCTGTGCCACCATGGGCGGCGGAGGGGCAGAGGTGATCACATCACTGCCCGTCACGGGCCGCAGCATGATCGTGCCTTTGATGGCCGATGGCCACCACTGACCGTTGAACAGGAAGCGTACTTTGTC
>WFRO01000542.1 GCA_015486475.1 Bacteroidales bacterium | reverse complement strand
GCAACTCAGGATCCTCGACGAGGACGGCAACGAGATGCCGGTGGGAGAAAAGGGAGAGATCGTCGTGAAAGGGGACAATGTCATGGCCGGATACTGGAAAAACGAAGAAGCCACGAAGGACACCCTGAAGGACGGCTGGCTGTACACCGGAGATATGGGTTATCTGGACAAGGACGGCTTCCTCTATGTGCTGGGCCGTTTCAAGAGCCTGCTCATCGCCGATGACGGCGAGAAATACAGTCCCGAAGGGATCGAGGAGGCTTTCTCCGACGAGTCGCCCCTGATCGAGCAGGTGATGCTCTACAACAACCAGAACCCTTATACCATCGCTCTGCTCTTCCCCAATGCCGAAGCTTTGAAGAAACGTCTCCGCGAGGAGGGCCTCGACCCGGCCTCCGACGAAGGGGTCACGGCCGCCCTGAACATGATCGGGCAGGAGCTCAGGGAATACCGTCCCGGCGGAAAGCATGCAGATATGTTCCCGCAGCGCTGGATGCCGGCAGCCATCGGCATCCTCGCCGAAGGATTCACCGAGGGGAACGGTCTGCTCAACTCTACCATGAAAATGATCCGCGGCAAAGTCACGGAGCGTTACCAGGAGATGCTCGACTGGCTCTACACCCCGGAAGCCAAGGAGATCACCAACAACCGCAACAGGGAAGCCATGAAAAAACTGCTCGGATACTGAACGGTCCATGGACAACAATACCATAAAACAGACAGGGGCACATGATCTTACGCCCCTGTTCGTTTATTGTACAGGATGGTCCTGGCGTAACGGCATACTATTTGCGGATCAAATGCAAAAATATCATCGATACACACTTCCAAAAAACGGATAAAAATGTTGAAACGGCTCATTCCATTTGCATTCCTGACAGCAACTCTCCTGATCTTTCTCTCTTCCTGCGGCAGTCTGGATGTAGACCCCGGATTACCGGGGCCCGGTGATGTGCTGCAGACGCCGGAAGACCTGCTGGACGCCTCGGCAAAACTGTATAAAGAGTGGTTCAACACCACCCATGCAGTGAACGGACCGGCGCTGGCCCTGACTACGGCCGCCGACCAGCTCACCACTACCAATGGCCTGGCAGCTGCCAAAGACATGGCCCTGGAACCACGGCAACCTTTCAACAACGATCCCGGTTATTCTTACATGCATGTCACCGAAGACTTCTGGGCCAAAAGCTACCAGATCGTCCTGCTCGCCAACGACATCCTCCGGGCCATGGAAGATGATCAGACCATTATGTACGAAGGAAAGGATATCAAACCCATGCTGACGGCCTGGGCTTACTTCATCCGGGGCATCGGTTACGGGTACCTGGGACTGCTCTTCGACAAGGCCAACCTTGTGGATGTCCATACGCCTTTGCCGGTGGAAAAGTTCTCGGATTATCACGAGGTGATCCCCTTCGCCCTTTCCTCGTTGGATACGGCCATTACCATCTCGCAGTCAAACACTTTTGATCTGCCGGACGACTTTATCCGGGGCGTAACGATGGACTCGCAGGGACTCAGCCGCCTGGCCTCTTCCTATGCAGCCCGGATCCTCGCCTCCTGGCCCCGCAACGATCAGGACATGCAGTATGTCTCCTGGCAACAGGTGCTGGATCATGCCACGGCCGGGATCACGGAGGATCTCACACCTGTGACCGACAACGAGAACTGGAAAGATGAATCCCGGCAGTTCGCCATCTCCGCTCAGTGGGGAGGCGTCGATCTGCGCATCCTTCACCTGCTCGACCCCGCCTACCCGGCCCGCTGGCCTGCCGATAACAGCTCCTGGGACACCCCCGACGGCCAGCGGCCCGACAGCAGCCTGCTCAGCAGCGACGATGCCCGTGCCCACAGCGATCTGGAGTGGTCGCCCCCCGAAGAGACCGGCACCCCTTATTACCTCAATACACTGTACAAACCATCTCTGTATAACGACTGGGCTGTAGATGCTTCAGGACCGGTGCCGGAGTTCACCGTCAGCGAGAACAACCTGCTCGCCGCCGAGGCGCTGGCACGCCTGGGCAGGACCAGCGAGGCCGTTACGATCCTCAACAACGGCAACCGCACCACACGGGGACACCTGCCCCCACTGGCCTCCGACGCCACCCCGAAGGAAGTGCTGGACGCCATCTTCTATGAAAGGGATATTGAGCTGATGCTGACAGGAACAGGACTTTCCTTTTTCGACATGCGCCGCCGCAACATGCTGCAGACCGGCACTCCGCTGCATTTCCCCGTACCCGGCAAAGAGCTGCAGATCATGGGGCTCGATATCTATACCTTCGGAGGTGTGGACCATGCCGACGGCATCAATACCTCTAATGGGGGATGGGGAGGGGAAGGATGAAGTTCGATGCGCGATGCTCGAAGGTTGAAGCTCGAATGACGAATGATGAACAACGAACATCGAACACCGAATGTCGAATTTTGATTTATGATTTCTGAATTCTGAATTTTGATTGTTGAATGGATAGTAAACCCGGCCACTTTGCGGATCTTTGCGCTTCCTGGCGAACCTTTGCGTAACAGCCTTTATTAAATTGAAATTAACGTCGGGATAATACGCTATTTCAAGGATTCTTTTGTAAAGAGCTTATCGTCTACCGGCACATTGAACTCCACCTTTGTAAACTCCATGACCATTTTGCCGCCGCCGGGTTGTCCCTGGGGCGCGCCCATACCGCTGCCCCGTCCCTGCGGAGGGGTATGCCCGCCGGCATTTCCGGGGTGACCCTTTCCCCCGCCCTGGCGGCCTCCCTGACCTCCGGGAGCTTTCCCCTGCGAACCCGACGGCATGCTCCGCTCCACCTCTGACTCACGGTGGAAAGCCACCATCACACCATCCACATTCCGGTAATCCCCGTATCTGACCGTACGCTTGATCTTGTTACCCCTTAACTCCGCCTGGTCGGTCTCTTCCAGCAACAGGCCATTGTCTTTCCCGATATAGAACTGGTGGACCGAACCGTCAGGTCTCTCCATGCGGACCACATATACGGCGATCTTCTCTTTCTTGTTCTTATTCCTGACATGGATCTCCTTCTCCCCTGCCAGGGTCAGGTATGCTTTCACATCCTGCCAGCGGGCAAGGTATCCTCCCAGACGGGCACGGTCCTCCAGACCCTGCACCAGCCGCTCCGGCAGGGGCCGTATGTCCCCCGAGCGGGGCGACAGCATCCATCCCTCCCGGCCGTCATACACCTGTACCATCTTCATCCCCCGCATCTCCGACTCATACCTGATCTTCTCTCCTTTGACCCAAATCGTGAAAGGG
>WFRO01000541.1 GCA_015486475.1 Bacteroidales bacterium | reverse complement strand
GCAGAGCATGCCCATACGCAAGCTCATACAGCAACTCTCCCCCGCCAGCCCCAACGCCGACAAAGGCTCCCGGTCGATACTGGGGGATTTTTTGGAAAGGTGAGGAGGAAGTTAAAAGTTAAAAGTGACTAAAGTTAAAAGTTAGGAGTTGGGAGTTACGAGTATCGTGTATCGAGTTGGGAGTTTCGAGTTGCGGGTAGTCGCATTATCGCATCCTGCCTGCCGGCAGGCAGGTATCTCTTCATCCTTCGTCCGCCGAAGCCCAAGGCGAAGGCGGGATTCGTCCGCCGAAGCCCCGATAAATCGGGACGAAGGCGGAGCTTTACCGATATTTGTTGGTGATTGGTGGTTGGTAGTTCGTGGTTCGTGGTTGGTAGTTAACTTTTCAACTTATCAACCTTTCAACCTATCAACTGATAATAACCAATCTACCTATTTAAATAGGTATTAAAATAGGTATTAAAATAGGTTTTTAAATACCTATTTTTAAGTTAAAAGTTTAAAGTGCCTAAAGTTAAAAGTTTGGAGTGTTGAGTTGAGTAGTTAATGTTTACACAGCAGAGATCAATGCTGTATGATCACTCTGCTGATCCCTGTTTTACGGTGGCTCGTCACCTGCAGGTAATAGATGCCTGACGGCAGGCCTGTCAGGTCCATCTCCGTTCTCTTCCGGCCGTCAGGGTACACCGCTCTGTAAACTATCCTGCCCTGCCCGTCACAGAGGGTGATCACACCTTCACCTGTTCCGGGCAGCATGAGGGTCACATGGCCGTCCGTGGGGTTGGGCCAGACCGTCAGCCGCAGCAGTCCGGCCGCCGGGTGAGAGACGCCGCTGGCTTTGGCCATGAGAATGGCATCTTTGGTGACCAGGAAATCCAGCCCGCTGACGACGTTGTTGTCCACGGTGATGTTGACCGTATAGGTGGAGTCCTGCGCCAGACCCGGTATGTCGATGATGATCTGGTAGCTGCCGTCGGGCACGTTCTCAAACACATAATGTCCCTCATCGTCCGTATAGACCCACGCAACGATCCCGCCGGAAGATTTCTCCTTGCGTATCAGGATCACCTTGATCTTCTTGACCGGCTCGCCTGTGACAGAGGAAACGGATTTGGTCGGTTCCTCCCGGTAGATATCTCCTTCCACTAACCCTGTACCGTCAAGTTGTTGTGGTATCTCCAGTAAGGTGATGTCCGTTCCGGTGATGGTATCCGCACTGACATATATGGTATCGGCCGCTTCCCAGAACGCCACATCACCGTAATAGGTACTTATGGCCCCCGGCCGTACCGTGGTGTCGGCATACACACAAACCAGGTAATTTCCGACAATGATATCATGAAAAGCATAGTTCCCGGATCCATCCAGGATGACCGAGTCGGTCACCGGCGCCATGCCCGGCAGATCCAGGCGATAAAGCAACACATAACCCGCAGACACAGGAGTGCCGGCCGTATCGGTCACCGTTCCGGCCAGGATATCGAACGTATCCAGCATCTCATTGACAATAACGGGGGAAACGACCAGCGTATCCCGGGTAAAATGCAGGGTATCTGCCTCTTCTACGACGGTACCCTCCTTGTACCAGGTATCAAAGGCATTGGGATACTGGCTGGAATTGGGCTTGATATGAAGGAAATAATCCCCGAAATCAATATTATAGAAAGCATAATGCCCGGCCCCGTCGATCCCTGTGATCTCCAGCAAAGCAGGCTCATTCGGGGGTGACACTTCATACAGATACACGAACCCGCTGCTCACCGGATCACCTGAGTGCAGCAGCACGTCCCCCTCCATGACCGTGTTGGGGGAAAGTTTGGCCAGATAGATGTTCTCTGTGTAAGAGCCGGAGAGCTCACGGTTATCAATGCCTATGGTCCCCTGGAAGGAACCCGTGAGGTAGATGCTGCGTTTTTGGGCAGGCTGTATCATGTCCACCGTAGGCGGAAGGTTATCAGGCGCCAGGTTCCTGACGGTATTGGTATAGGTCAGTGCCCCGTCGCCGGAGAACCCGAGGACATAGGCAGCGCTGTCAGCACCTCCCGGCAGGGTGTCCTCCGGCATGATCAGGCTGTCACGGAAGGTGGCCGCGATAAATAATTCATCCGAATCATTTATCAGGGCCGAAGGGGTCTCCCGGACATTGGCCGTGATACGCTGTACCCAGGCAATGCTTCCGTCCGGGGTATACTTTGCCAGGTACTGGTCATAAGTATGGCCCGGTTTGCGCAGGAGCGTGTCGCCATGATCCGGAAAAGAAAGGGTATCCCTGCTGTACCAACCCGTAAGGTAGATATTGTCCTGCGAGTCCCGGATCAGCCGGGCAATAAAAGTATCGTCACCTGCCACATCGCTTTTGGCAGACCCTCCCTTCACTCCTTCATTGGTGACAGAGTAAGCCATTGACCATTGTGTATTTCCGCTACCGTCGAACCTGAACAGGAACAGTGCCGGGCCGTAATCGGGATGGTACAGTATCTCCGGGGCAAAAGTGATCGATCCCTCCGTAAAATTACCGGTAAGGTACACATCTCCTGAGGTGGAATGCTCCAGCTGGAGGATATCGACCGGTGCGGAGTTCTCCAGGACCCCGTAACGGCCCCAGAGGAATGATCCCGATGGATCATATTGTACCAGGAAGATATTGCGGACAGAAGGTATCGGCATCTCCACCGGACCGAAAACGGGATTTACATTCGACTCATACGTCCCGGCCATGGTGACCGATCCCTCCTGTGAGATGTCCAGACCGCCGGGGAAAAAATCCATGTAATCCTCTCCCATCGAGTTGTTAACCTTGTTATTGATCCCCCAGAGAGCATTCCCCCTGTTATCAAAGTAAAGCAGGAAATAGGAATTCAGGTTATATGGATTTTTCAGTACAATATCCGCAGTATATAAACTGTCACCAAAAAATGATCCTGAGAGGGCCATATTGCCTTCTTTGCTCCAGGCAACATGAAAAGCGGTATAGTTACAGGTGTTATCAAAAGGAATGGGGGCTGTGAGATCGGTAATATCGCCGTTGGACTCCAGGATCAGACAGAACAACTTTTCACGGTCCGGATTCACGGTATCCACCAGGGAAGCCCTGCCATACATACTGGGTCTCAGGTAGATGGAATCGCCGGTGAAGGTACCGACGATATGGGCCCTGCTCTCCTGGTCGATAAAGACATCCATCAGGGTCATAGAACCGTTTGCAGTGAGTTGTTGCAGCCACATGCCTTTATTATAACCATCCGTGTTGAAACGCATGATAAAAAAACTCTCCCCCGCGGTGTTCGTCAGATCATACGGGCCTATGTGGTAACTGGCTCCGCTGAACAGTCCGGCGTGGCACACCGTTCCGTCGGGGTATGTCAGCATAATATTCCTCAGATTGTCCTCGCCGCCGGACCCCAGCATCCACTCGCCACGCATCGGCTGGGCCATAGCAAGATATCCGGGAAGTAACAAAATGGTTAACAGGAAAAAGAACAGGGTAGATCTTTTCATGGTGGTTGGCTTTGGGTGTCCTCAAAATTTACCATAAGTTACAAAAAAAATTCGTAACCAGGTCAGGGCCGCAGACCCACGACCAGGATATCGTCCACCTGGGGGAGGTCTCCCATCCAACTGAGCAACACCTCTTCCAGTATTTTTTTCTGTTCTGCCATGGGTTTCCGGTGTATATCCAGCAGCAACTGCTTGAAATGTCTTATCTTGAATTTTCCTCCGTCCTCTCCCCCGAACTGATCGGCATAGCCGTCGGAGAAGATGTAAAGGGTATCGCCGGGATGTAGGGGAATGATGTGGTTGGTAAAAGATGCTTTTTCATTGATCTGGATCCCTATGGGCATCTTGTCCCCTTTGTACTCCAGCAGCTCACCGTCCCGGATGAGCACAAGAGGATTGTAGGCGCCGGCATACTGGATCTCACCCTTGTCATAGTCCAGGATGACCAGGGCCATGTCCATACCATCCTTGGCCTCGTCTATTTTACCCGTTTGTCCCAGCACCCCCTTGATGTAATCCCGAAGCCTGTTCAGGATCATGTTGGCCTGGAAGATCCTGTCCCTGTTCACGACCTCGCTGAGAAGGCTTACACCCAGCATGCTCATGAAGGCGCCGGGAACGCCGTGGCCGGTGCAATCGGCTGCCACCACGATCACCTTGTTGTTCTCTTTGTACATCCAGTAAAAATCTCCCGAGACGATGTCGCGGGGCCGGAACAGGATGAAATAATCCTTCAGCATCCCGGACACGGCAGAGAGCTCGGGCAGGACGGCTGTCTGGATGCGTTTGGCGTAGTAAATGCTGTCCTTGATCTCCCTGTTCTGCAAGACGATCCGGTCGCGCTGGGATTCCAGCTCTTCTTTCTGTTTTTCTATTTTTTCCGTCCGTAGCCGCACTTTCTCCTCCAGGATCCTCTTTTCCCTGATCAGCTGTTTTTCGCGGATCCTGATGATCTGAATGACCAGGAAGATCCCCAGCAGGACCATCAAACCGACAAACCAGGCGGTCTGCCAGAAAGGCGGGGATATACGGAAAGAGAAGGTGGCAGGATGTTCGTTCCAGACCCCGGCATAACTCCGGGCCTGTACCATGAAAGCATATTGTCCCGGCGGTATTTTCCGGTATGTCACCGTATTACCGGAGGTCTCCGGCGACCATTCCCGGTCAAAGCCCTTCAGAAAATAACGGTAAGAAACCTCCTCGGGGATGGTGAACTGCAGTCCGATAAACTCAAAAGTGAGGTTGTTCCTGTTATACGGGAGCACCAGATTCACAGGCAGATGAGAGTGGGGGTCCAGGCTGTCGCAGTAAGGTGTGAAATCAAACTCTTTACCGAAAAGGAGTATCTTCCTGATGAAGGTCAGAGGCGGAGTAGTGGAACGTATTTCATAGGCAGGGTCGTAGTGGGCCAGGCCGGCCACCGTTCCGATCCAGAGATTGTGTTTCCTGTCCACCGCCACAGCACCCTGGTTGGTCTCCAGAGGGGTAAATCCCTCCAGTACACCGTAGGAACGTATATTGCCGGTGGAGAGGTCGAGGCGGTCAAGTCCTTTTTCATGGCCTGTCCAGATCCTGCCCAGGCCATCGGAGATCACAAAATAAAGGGTGTTGGAAGTCAATCCCTCCTTTGTAGTGAAGTTCCGGATGGTGTCGCGGCCGTTCTCCTGCATGATGCCCGACAGTCCGCCGTCGGTGGCCACCCAGACCGTACCTTTCTCATCTGCGGCGATATCCCTGCATTTGCTATAGGCCAGTCCGTCGTCAACGGTCCAGTGACGCCATTCGCCGGTGCGGAAAGTACAGGCATAGACCCCGTTGCCAGTGGCAGCCCACAGCCTGTCACCCCTGACCATGATCCCCCTGACATCCTCTTTCATGATGGGTGCTCCCCGGAAAGGATCGGAAAAATGAAGGTCCCTGAAACAATAAATACCCTGTTCCGTGGCACACCATATCCTGCCACTGTCATCTTCCGCCAGATCGTAGATGATCTTTTGGTCCAGCACGGAGGTATCACTGAACACCTCCACGTGTTCCTTCCCGACAAGCGAGAGGGTGGAAAAGCCTGCCGCCCAGATATTCCCTTGCCTGTCCTGGTGGATAGCCGTGACGGTAAAATCGGGCAAACCTTCCTTTTTGCCCCATTTTCTGAACTGCTTGTGGTTGTACATGGAGATGCCCGCATTGCTTCCCGCCCAGACATTTCCGTCGCGGTCCACCATCACCGAGAAAATATTGTTACCCATGAGACCGTCGCCATCCCGGAAAACCTCAAAGGTGAATTTTGAGTATTTGGAGACCCCGCCGAGGGTACCGAACCACAGGTTGTGCTGGTTGTCCTCAAAGATCGTCAGGACATAATTATCGACCAGGCTGTTCCTTTTGTCCAGATGCTGAAAAACGTCCTTTCTCAGCCGGTAAACACCATTCTCGCTGGGACGGGCCCACAGGTTGCCACGGCTGTCCTCGAAAAGCTGCATGATGACCTGGCTGCCGATGCCGTTCTCCCGGTGCGTAACAAACTGTTTTCCGTCATACACCGACACGCCTCCCCGGTAGGTACCGCACCATACACGGTCCTTCGAATCGACCTTTATGGAGATCACAATGTCGCTGCAGAGACCGTCGGCTGTGGTGAAATGGGAGAACTTATTTCCGTCATACCGGTAGATCCCCGACTCCTGGGTGGCGATCCAGTAGTTCCCCTCACTGTCCTGATCAATGCCCCAGATCACATCCTGCAGGTCGAAGTTCCGGATGGAATCCCCGTCGAACACGGAGATCCCCTCCTGGGTGCCGATCCACATCCTCCCCTTGTCATCCTCATACATGCAGATGGCATTATTATGGATCAAACCGTTCTTCCGGGTAAAGGTGACGATACTGTCGTCAGGGGAGATCCTGGAGATCCCGTAGTGGGTCCGTATCCATACATTGCCCCGACGGTCCTCATGCATCTCCTCCACATGATCATCCACAAGCCCCATGGCCTGGTTAAAGACCGTAAACCTTTCCCCGTCGAAACGGGCTACTCCGCCACCCTCGGTGCCAAACCACATGCGCTGCCGCGAATCGCTCAGCAACTGGTTGATGTAATTCTCCGGGAGCCCGTCGGCAACGCTGAAATTCAGGAACTCCCTACCGTCAAAACGCGAGGCGCCTATCTGCGTGGCAAACCAGATGTAGCCGTAGGAATCCTGTTTGATGTCAAAGACAGAGTTCTGCGGAAGTCCCTGATGGATGGTATAATTGTCAAAAGGGATCTGCTGTGCCTCCAGGGCGAACGACACAACAGAAAAAATGAACGTAACGGCGTATGTCAGGGATCTGGACATATTAATCTAGGGTAAAGATAAGGAAACACCCCGGATTTGGTTACGGTTTTCAGGGAGAAATGTTTTATTTAGTTAAAAGTTAAGAGTTGCGAGTATCGAGTACCGTGGCTGGAAATCCAAGACTTCACGCAGAGGACGCAAAGCTATTCGCAAGGAGCGCAAAGAGAAGGTCAAAGACATTCAGGCATTTCCTCCCAGCACCTAGCACCTAGCACCCAGCACCCCGCCTTCGCCTATGGCTTCGGCGGGCGAAGCCAGCACCCACTTTGTCCACCGTAGTCCCGATATTTATCGGGACGAAGGCGGAGCACCCAGCACCTATTGACTTTTCGACTTTTCGACTTTATATCCCTATCTTCCTGATCCTCCCCGCCAGCTCGTCATACTGTGTGAAGGGCCGGGAGGCGAAGAGTTTTTTCTGCCGCACCTCCTC
>WFRO01000540.1 GCA_015486475.1 Bacteroidales bacterium | reverse complement strand
GGATAAGCTGGAGAGCTTCACCCGCATTGCCGCCAGGCTGGGATATGAGGTGCATACCGAAAGCCGGAAGGCGCTGTCCCAATCCATGAACCGCCTGATCAAGGAGGTGGTGGGCAAGCCGGAGCAGAACCTCATCGAGACACTGGCACTGCGGGCCATGGCCAAGGCGGTTTATACCACTAAGAACATCGGGCATTACGGGCTCGCCTTTGATTACTATACCCATTTCACCTCCCCCATACGGCGGTATCCCGACATGATGGTGCACCGCCTGCTGGAGAGATACCTCGAAGGAGGCAAGTCGGTGGACCAGGAGGAATACGAAGGGAAATGCCGGCATGCCTCGGAGATGGAGCGTAAGTCGATCGATGCCGAAAGGGCCTCGATAAAATACAAGCAGGTGGAATATCTGGCTGACAAGGTGGGGCATGTGTATGACGGCATCATCGCCGGTGTCACCGATTGGGGGATCTATGTGGAGATCAACGAGAACAAATGCGAAGGGATGATCCCCATACGAGAACTGGAAGGTGATTTCTATGAGCTGGACGAGGAGAACTACACGATCATAGGCCGCCGGAAAGGCCGCCGTTTTCAGCTGGGCGATCCCATACGGGTGCAGATCAACCGGGTGAACCTGGAAAAAAGACAGCTGGACCTGTTGCTGGCGGAATAAACGGAAGCTATGAGCCTCTCTCCCCTGCATGATCCCAAAGAGGTGATCCGCCGGAAGATCATCCGGGCGGCCAGCGAGGTCTTCGGACGCTATGGCTACCGCAAGACCACCGTCGAGGATATCGCCCGCCAGCTGCACATGGTCAAAAGCTCCCTGTATTACTACTTCAGGGGAAAGGAGGATATCTTCAATGCGGTGGTGCATTGTGAGGCCAGGCAGATCCGGAGACATCTCTCGGCAGTGCTGGAGCAGAACGACGACCCGCGGACCCGCCTCCGGAAATACATCCTGGTGCGGATGAAAGCCCTGAATGCCATCGCCCGGCGTTATCCCTCGATCTTCGACCCCTCCCTGACCCATTATGATTTCATCGAGCAGATCCGGAGAAAATACGACCGGTCGGAGCAGATGACCATCCGCCGCATCCTGCAGGAGGGGATGAGCCGGGATGTCTTTTATGTGCAGGACCCCGGCCTGGCAGCCACCGTGATATGTACGGCCATGAAAGGCCTGGAGATCCCGCTGTTCTGGCGCAGCAAGGACGGCAAGGAATTCCACCATGTCGACAACCTCCTGCATTTGCTGTTTTACGGGCTGGTGAAACGCAATACCACCTGATCATCGGAAAGGAAAAGATACCGGTGTGGAGGAATGATTTACCGGAAAAAATTATATTTTTAACGTTCAAACCAAATGAAAAACCTATGAAAACACTGTTTGTGATCTCTTTCCTGCTCTCTGCCTATGCCCTGCAGGCACAGAATGCCGATGTCATCCTCGGGAAATGGTATAACGAGGAAAAAGATGCGATCATCAACATCTACAAGGAGAACGGTAAATATACCGGCAAGATCGTCTGGCTGAAAGAGCCTTACGAGAATGGCAAACCCAAAGTGGACGACAAGAACCCCGACCCGAAACTGGCTACACGGCCGGTGATGGGCCTGAAACTCTTCTGGGGTTTCCATTACGATCCCAAGGATGAGCAGTGGACAGACGGCCGTATCTATGATCCCAAAAGCGGCAAGACCTACGACTGCTACATGTGGATGGAAGGGAAAGACCTCAAGATCAAGGGATATGTCCTGGGGATGAAATTCCTCGGCCGCAAGACGACCTGGACAAGAGCGGAATAGTTAGTGGTTGGTAGTTCGTGGTTCGTGGTAAACTCACCACCAACCACGAACCATGAACCACGAACTACTTCCAGTTCCATTCGTACCCTCCGGGCACATCTTTTACGACGATGCCCAGGCCGGCGAGGAGATCGCGTATCCTGTCGGCCGTTGCGAAATCCTTTTTCTTTTTGGCATCCATGCGGATGTCGAGGATCAGCCGGATGAGATCGTCGGTGTGGCTTTCCACAGCCGGGTTCTCTTCTTTTTTCAATCCCAGGATATCGTATACAAAGGTGTTGTAAAGGTCTTTCATTTTTGTCAGGGACTCCTCCGTGAGGGATCCTTTGCCGGAGGCGATGAGGTGGATGTTCTTTACCCCTTCAAAAAGATGGGCGATCAACACCGGCGTGTTGAGGTCGTCATCCATGGCCATGTAACATCTTTGTTTCAGCACCTCTACATCATAGGTGTTCTCTGTTCCGGGCCGGATCTTTTCGAGGGTCTCCATGCCGTCGAAAAGTCTTTCCATGCCTTTCTCTGCGGCCTGTACAGCCCTGTTGGAGAAGTCTAGGGTGCTGCGGTAATGGGCCTGCAGGATGAAGAAGCGGATGGCCATGGGCGAATAAGCCTTCTCCAGCAGACGGTGGCTGCCGGAAAAGATCTCGTTGAGGGAGATGGCGTTGCCCAGTGACTTGCCCATTTTC
>WFRO01000539.1 GCA_015486475.1 Bacteroidales bacterium | reverse complement strand
TGTACCATTTGGCCGGATCGAAAGGTGTGCCGTCGGCCATGGAAAGGATGGTGACCCGCTTTCCGGCGGGTTTGCGCACATCCACAACATACTTTATGCCGGCAGCCGAATCAAAACCGTAGTAAGGTGCAGCCAGCCGGTGTTTTCCTTTGCCGTCCTCCCTGTATTTCAGCAGGTCATCCTGCGGAGAATGCATTGTATTGAACCACATGCCGTAGGAGTATTCCAGGTAATCCTTGATCTCACTGCCCCTGAGGCGCATGGTGTAGAGCAGGTTCTCAAAACGGTAGAGTTTGAAGAGGTCCCGCACATGGATCTCCCCTTTGTCGATATGACTGCTCAGGGAGAGCGGGGCGGCGAAGGAGATCTGCGCCCCCGAGAGCTGTAGCTGCACGGTATGGATCAGCCCCATGAACGGAGAATCCCCGAAAAGAGCATCCACCGAAGAGACACTGCGTGTGAAACGGGCAACAGGACGCGAGACATACTGCATGATCACGGCCGAATCCTCAGCAAAACGCTGCCTGAAGTCCGGATCGACACGGATGCCTTTCATGGACACCAGCTCTCCACGGACCTTCTTGTCATACGTCCCCCCGGAATTCTTCGTCAGGGTGATCACTGCCGAGGAGACCCACCGGGCAGCATTGGCAGGATCCAGCACCTCCACCTCTTTGCCCTCCGGAGCTACCGCCTTTTTGTTGAAGAGCTTGTGGTCGTGCCCTATGAGTACCAGATCAAAACCCGGCACGTCTTTCACCACCAGCAGCGAAGCATTCTCATTGCGGGGCGTGGAAGCTTTCTCTCCCCCGTAGGTATAATCAGCACCGGCATGGAAGAGCCCGATCAGCACATCGGGATGTTCCCGCTCGCGGATGAGGGGCACCCATTTTTCGGCGGTACGGACCATATCCTCAAAATGCATCCCCGACCAGATCTGCTCCGGCAGCCATTTGGGGATGCCAGGGGTGATCAGTCCCAGCACCGCCACTTTCATCCCTTTGATGTTCAAAACGGTATAAGGTTTGAAGTAAGGCTTCCCGTTGTCATCACGCACCGCATTGGCAGCCATCCAGGGGAAACGGAACTCACGCACCAGGCGGTCATAGACCGCATGACCGGGCTCGATATCATGGTTGCCGACCGTCCCGGCCTCATAGCCCATGTAGTTCATCACACGGGCACATATATGGGGGGTGACCGTATCCTCAAAGTTGTAGTAATACACGACGGGTTGTCCCTGCAGGATGTCACCGTTATCCAGGAGGATTACTGCCTGCGAGGTATCTTCCCGTTGCTCACGCACATAGGTCATCGCCCGTGCCAGCGAGCCGCCCGCCGGACGGTTCCGGATAAAATCCCAGGGGAAGATCGAACCATGCACGTCGGAGGTCTCGATGATCCGCAGGACCATTTTGTCGGGACGCTCGTCCCGGTGTGAAGCAGTACAGGAGACCACAAAAAGAAGCAGGGAGAAAACCACCCCTGCCGGAACTCCTCTGAAAACGTATCTTTTTCTTCTCATTTTCTTTTCATTTGGATGCCGTAAAAGATAGCCAGGATCCTCTCGAAGAGACGGAATGGCAGGAAGTTTTTCATCACCGCTGCCAGCTTCTCATCCGGTTTTCCCACCATGTACCTGAAACGGGGATGTTTCTTTTGCAGGATGCGGACGATCTTCCGGGCCACCTTGTCCGCATCCCCTCCTTTGAGCTCATTCTTCTCGATGATCCCTTTGGTTTTCAATGCCTGCGGAGCATAGGCAGAGCCCTCGTTGATGGCCCATTTGCGGCCGGGGGTAAATCCGGTGCGCATATCTCCCGGCTCCACCAGCACCACATCGATCCCGAAGGTCTTCACCTCTATGCTCAGCGCCTCGCTCAGTCCTTCCATGGCGAACTTTGCTGCGCTGTAGTACCCCTGATAAGGAAGACCCAGTCTCCCGGCGATAGAGCTTACATTGACGATACGCCCTCCTCCCCTGCCACGCATCAGCGGCAGCACCTGCCGGGTCACCTCTGCCATCCCCAGGAAAACGGTATCCATCTGTTCCCGTACCAGCTCCGGGGGACTCTCCTCCACCGACCCGCCGATACCCATGCCGGCATTGTTGATGAGGATGTCGATGCCCTGCTCCTTTTCCTGCAATGTTGCCAGCGCTTTCTCAATGGATGCTCCATCTGTTACGTCCATTGCCAGCATTGCAAAGGGAAGGTCCTTCCCCCCGGGATGACGGCTGGTGCCATACACCTTATATCCCAGATCATGCAGGCGGCCGGCCGTAAGCCGGCCTATGCCCGATGAGGCCCCTGTGATCAGAACCAC
>WFRO01000538.1 GCA_015486475.1 Bacteroidales bacterium | reverse complement strand
ATGTCGGGGTGGATCACGCCGCTCTCCCAGTAATCATTGCCTCCCTGGGGGCTGAGGCGGGCATCGTTGTTGTAGATCCTGTCCGTTTTGAAGGGCCGGAAGAGGGCCAGCCGCTTGTCGGTGGCGAGGATCGCCTTGCGGGAGGCGGCGGTGCCGCAGTTGATCCATATATCCGCGTTACGGGCTTTCCGGTACACCTTCTCAATGTCCATGGGGAGGGCATCGCGGGTGGCGGTCTTCTCCCACACGTAACGGCCGCCGGCATCGCGGATGAAGGCAGCCGTAAGGCTCTTCCCGCCCGGCACGTACCATATTTCGTTCCAGGGAAAGCCTGTCATGACGAGGGGTTTATCCTCCATACCGCTTTTCCCCCGGGTCAGGGAAGCATAGCGGGCCGCCACCGAGTCGATCCACCGGGCCGGCCGCTGCAGGTCGCCGAAGAAGGCTCCGAAGAAACGGATCCATTCGGCTCTGCCCAGGGGGGTCTGCTCCAGGTAGTCGCCCACGACCACGGCGGGGATGCCCAGCGAGGCCAGGCGGTCGACCGTGCCTTTCACCTCCGGGCCGATGCCATAGAGGAAGACCACGTCGGGCCGCAGCTGCAGGATCAGCTCATAGTTCATGTTCTTGTCGTAACCGATATCTTTGATCGTCCCTTCCTCTATCCTTCTGCGGACAGTGGTGTCACACACATAATCCCTGCCCGATATGCCCACGATGCTGCCACTGTGGCCCAGGGCGCGCAGGAAGGCTATATGGGTGGTGGAGGTACAGATCACCCGGCGCACCGGCGCCTGGATATATACCGTACCGGAAGTACCTTGTCCCTTTTTCGAAGCCCCGGTAATGAAACAGGTCATGGTGCTTTTCTCTTCCCCCTGCCAGGGGTTGATCACCTCTGCCCGCACGATGCCGGCGGCCGTGTCCAGGCGGAACCCCCGGGCATATCTCACTGGCAGGGCATGCAGTGCCGGGGTCTCTGCCTGCCGGGACGGACCCTTCTCTCCGCAGGCGGTGGCCAGGAGCATCAGTAAACCCGGGATCCATGGCAGGATCCTTCCTGAAAAGGACGACGTCATCGGCTATCTGTTTTGCAGGATCAGTTTGTTGCGATAGATCTTCCCGGGCGTCTCCAGGGTCACGACATATACACCGGGACTGAGGGACGTGAGGGGGATCACCAGCTGTCCCTGCCAGGGATGATATACGCGTTGCAGCACCTCCTTGCCGGCAAGGTCGGTGATCTTCAGCGTACCGCTATGGAGGATGCCGTCTTCCGGCAGGATCGTCACCTCGTCAACAGCCGGGTTGGGGAAGAGCAGCAGGGTTCCCTGTGCAGTGGAACTGCGGGGTGAGGTGACCGACAGGCTCGGGATCTCCTGACACATCACAGGACTGATGGCCAGGGAGATAAAGACCGAATGGCTGGGCGTGCCACTGTAACCGGCCCACGAGCCGTTCTGATAATAGTAAGCGGTGTTCACGCCGTAACTGCTACGGGGCTCCGTCTGAAACACCGCGAACTGGTCGGTGAGAGGATCACCTACATTGTTCTGGTAGTAGATCTCATAGCCGGCGAAGAAATTGCCCTCGACCGTCACAAGGGTGTCGAAGTCGACGAAGTTCCACGTTGAGTCAACGAAATAGCTCATCGGCACATCTTTTTGTACGATCAGCTCTTCAGGCTTGCTGGTGCCTGACCAGACCTTTACGGTGATGTGGTCGGAGGGACTGTCATATTTTATGAGGGCCGGCTGGATATACAGGCCCGTCATGGAGATGTACGTGGTGTTCTCGAACTTTTCGGCAAAGCTCGTGAAACGGCCGGTGTTGAAACCGGTCCAGTATCCGGAGTCTGTCCCGCCGTAAGGATCTATTATCATCCTTTCACCCTCTTCGATGTTCGTCAGGGTATCACATGATTTGGCTGCGCCGGTGTAAGGATCATTGCCGTTCCATAACGTAAACCCGAAATCTTTGGGGTCCAGCCAGTACTTCAGCTGTTGCGAGGAGTCGGCATAGGCATCCCATTCGGCGGAGAATTTCTGGAAATAGTCGTTGATGGAGTTCCCGCAATGTGCGTCGCCGCCCGAGAGGGTTCCCACCACCCGGTGTTTGGCATCGAACAGCGGAGCGCCGGAGGAGCCGCCCTCTGTCGTGCCCACATCCCACTGCAGGATCTTCCAGAAGGTGCCTGCATCGTATTCGGTGCCGGGGTAATCGGAGGAGACCGGTGCATCATCATCTATGGAGATCTTCTTGACATCCCCCATGGGATGATGGATGGTTACCGTGGGAGGTGCCGGGGTGTTACCCGAAGCGTTCCATCCGGCATAGTAAGGGTAGTAGGTGAAAGGAGGCACCCTGCTCAGCTTCACCAGCGTGAAGTCCAGGTGGTCGCCGTTGCGTGCGATCAGATCGGCGCCGGAGATGCTCTTGGTCACCGAGCCGTCGGGTCCGTGGCAGCGGGGACTCTCATAACCGAAAACAAAGACCGCGTTCTGCGCATCGTTCTGGCTCTCTATGCCGTGGCCGGCCGAGAGGATATAAGGCACAGCATTGTTGATCACCGTATTCATCAGCACGCCGGTGCATAGCTCAACATTGTTGATGAAGATACGCACGACCGACTTTTTCTCGGTCTGCCAGTTGTCACCGGCGCTGCAGTTGATATCCACGTTGCAGGGGCCTGAAGTTCCGAAGCGGTCGTCCTTGGCAGTGTTGCGGGAGAAGATGTCGAGATAGCCGACGCTCACCCGTGTGAGGGACAGCTCGCCCCGGCTTTTTCCTCCTGCCGGCACCTGATATTCGATGATCAGGGAGCTGCCGGCCAGAGGTTGCAGGGCCAGCGATCCCCACGGTTTGTTGTTGTCGTCGGTGAAAGCGCCCAGGATATGCCTGCCTGCCGGGTCGTAGACGAACAGCTTCTCGCCCGGGGTCAGCCGGTAGCGGCCGAAAGTGAGTCCCAGCGAGCGGGCCTGCTTGTAAACGATCCTGATCCGCCAGATGCGGCGACCGTTGTCGAGCGTCACCCACCGGCCGGCGGTGGTGGGGGAGACCTCTACCTGCAGCGGCTCACCAAAGCGCAGAACCCCCTTGTGCCCGGAGAGGGAGGCTGCAGCCAGCTCGTCCAGGGAGGGCAGCCGCCCCGTGAGATCCAGCATGGGGATCCGCGAGCCGTCCTTCACAGGAGCCGGCACACCACCATGGCTGATCTGCGAAAAAACCGCCGGGACCATCCCTGCAAAACCCATCAGAAAAACAATTGCTATCCTCTTTACATGTCTCATGATCCTGTCTGTTTTGGAAAGCCCCGCGGGCCTTCCCTGTTAACGATCCTCTCCGGATGCAAAATACGGCAAAGTTTTGGAATTATGTCTTGGTGAGGTGGAAAAGTCGATAAAGTCGATAAAGTTGAAGAGTTGATAAGTTGAAGAGTTGAGGAGTTGCTGGGTGCTAGGTGCTAGGTGCTAGGTGCTGGGTAATCACGATCTTCCAACTTTTAACTTTAGGCACTTTTAACTTTTAACTCGTAACTCCACACTCCACCCTCCACACTCCACCCTCCACCCTCCAAACTTATCATTACGGCAGATTAAAATAAACCCCAT
>WFRO01000537.1 GCA_015486475.1 Bacteroidales bacterium | reverse complement strand
GACGTATCGTAAGTAGTTTTATACTTATTGTCTACGTTCCTGTATATACCCATATTCAAAAACTACCTGGAATATAAGACCTTTGGTTTCTGCATTAATATCTGATGCGTAAGGTATGAGTATTGGAATGATCGGAGTTGGGGTTGCCGGAGCTTTTTGGGGACCTGTTGGGGGGGGTGCATTGGCGGGCGGGGTGCAAGACCGGCAAAAAGTGAACAGGTGCCGGGCAGGGGGTCCTGAATATTATTAACTTTGGGGTATCCGGATGCCGGCGACGGTCCTGAAAAAAAACAATAATTATGAGATCACACATTAACAACATTACCTTACGCCTGCCCAGGGGCATGGCTTTTTTCCTTTTTGCTCTGCTTTCCCTGACGGTCACAGCACAAAATTCTGACTACTCGGTTTTTCAGGTCTCCGACAGCAAGACCCGCAAATGGATCCTGTACCAGGACAATGACCAGTGGCTCTACCGCACCATTGCCGGCGATGCTTTTGCGCTCCTCAAAGACCGGGAAGCCCGGATCTCCGGGCTGAAAACAAAGGAGGACTGGGAAAATTACCAAAAGGAACTGCGGGCCCGCTTTTATCCCGGCATGGCGAAATTCAAAAAGACACCCCTGAATGCCCGGATCACCGGTACGATCAAAAAAGATACCTACCGGGTGGAAAAGGTGCTTTTTGAGTCGCACCCGGGTTTTTACGTGACGGCGTGTCTTTTCATCCCCAAAAAACGACAGAAACCGGCGCCAGCTATCATCTACCTCTCGGGACATACGTCACTGGCTTTCCGTGACCCCACCTATCAGCATATCATCCTGAACCTGGTGGACAAGGGGTTCATCGTCTTTGCCGTAGATCCCATCGGGCAGGGCGAGCGGCTGCAATATGTGGATGAGAAAACCAATAAATCAAAGATCGGCGGCCCTACCACCGAACATTCCTATGCCGGGGCACAGACCCTGCTGACGGGCACCTCGCTGTCGGATTATTTCGTCTGGGACGGGGTGCGAGCCATTGACTATCTGGCCACACGTAAAGAAGTGGACATGCAACGCATCGGCATGACGGGCCGTTCGGGTGGCGGCACACAGACGGCCATGATCTCCGCTTATGACGGGCGGGTGTACGCCGCCGCACCGGAATGTTACATCACCAACTTCAAAAGACTGCTGCAGTCTATCGGTCCCCAGGATGCCGAACAAAACCCCTGGCATGCCATCGCCCTGGGCTTCGACCATCCCGACTATTTTCACCTGAGGGCCCCCAAACCCTCGCTGATCATCACCACCACCATCGACTTCTTCAGCCAGCAGGGCGCCCGCGAGACCTGTGCTGAAGCAAAAAGATCGTATGCTGCTTTCGGGGTGCCGGAAAATCTCCGGAAAGTGGAAGACTTCGGGATCCATACCTCCACCCAAAAGAACAGGGAAAGCATGTACGCTTTCTTTCAGAAGTATCTCAGCGTGCCGGGAGACAGTACGGACAGGGAGGTGGAGACCTTCGCGCCGGAAGAGCTGTGGGTGACAAAGACCGGACAGGTGGGCACCTCGCTCCAGGGGAAAACCGTTTTCGACCTGAACCAGGAATATTTTAAGAAAGAAGAGGTTCCGGAGGCAGACCTGCGGGATAAGGTTAAGGATATCCCGGGAGTAACTTTTGACCGTCATCTGACCTCCGCCGTCTTCTCCGGCAAGATCCCGGGAGATACCTTTGAGATCGATAAATACTTCCTGGAGAATGACCGGGATGCCTTCGCCCTGCCGGTGTTCGTCGTTAAGGCGCCGCAGGCAAAGGTGAAAA
The DNA here is from genome assembly GCA_015486475.1 of Bacteroidales bacterium. Lineage (GTDB taxonomy): Bacteria > Bacteroidota > Bacteroidia > Bacteroidales > VadinHA17 > DRPN01. The sequence goes on along the minus strand of WFRO01000537.1, from coordinate 3,204 downwards.
AGATCCTGGTGTGGCTGAACCCCGGCGGCAAGGAGAAGATCCCCGGCAGCAGGCTCCTGCCCGGATTTTTACGCGCAGGCTACACCATTGTCACAGCCGACCTGCCGGGGACAGGAGAGCTCCGGGATCCCAACTTCAGGGGCGACGGCTACGTGAAAAATGTCCCGTTCAACTATACTTTCGGGGCCCAGCTCTCCGGGAAAAGCCTGCCGGGCATACTGGCTGAGGCAACAGACCTGCTAATGCAATTCGTGGCCCGGAAAAATACGGAAAATGTCGAGGTGGATGCTTTCGTGGAAAAGGAGATGGCCTCACCCTTTCTCCACTATGCAACTCTGAGAGATCCTTTTCTGAAGATCGTGCTGGCAGCCTCCCTCACCTCGTATGAGTCGCTGATACATGAAAAATATTATGATCCGCTACAGGCTTATTATGTGGCTCCCGGGAGCCTGCCCTTCTATGATTTCAAGGATCTGCTTTCCCTGCTCCCCGAAGGGTCTTACAAGCTGGTCAATCCCCTCTCTTCCGGCAAGGAAGATGTGAAAGGGTATGATGTTGCTGAGATCCTGGATTTCCTGAAAAAACCGGCCTCCTGGAAGAAAGAGATGGCAGCCCGTTTCCCTGCAGAGCTGACCCGCTTCAAGCCGTATGGCCGGGAACCTTTGTTCAACGGTACCGGTAGCGCCACCTGGGACAAAATGATCCGCGAACGGGGCTTCATCCTCAAAGAGGACGGTATCTATAAACTCTGGTACTCGGGCTATAACCCCGACAGCACGGATGAGATCCATCTGGGGTATGCCACCTCAAAGGATGGCATACACTGGACCCGTTACCCCGGTAACCCCATTTATAAAAAAGGATGGGTGGAGGATATGTATGTGATGCACCATAATGATACCTATTACATGTTTGCCGAAGGATTCCACGACGTGGCTCACATGCTGGTGTCCAGGGACGGCATCCACTGGGAGGAAAAAGGATCGCTGGACATACGCACCACCCGCAATGAAAAGCTGCCCGGACCCTACGGAACCCCTACGGTGTGGGTGGAGAACGGCACCTGGTACCTCTTCTACGAACGCAACGACCTGGGGATCTGGCTGGCCACCTCCACCGACCTGAAGCAGTGGAAGAACGTCAGCGACGATCCCGTGATCGCCATGGGGCCCGATGCCTTTGACCGGTATGCCGTGGCCATGGACCAGGTCATCAAATACAAAGGCAGGTATTACGGCTATTACCATGCCAATGATCACAACCCCTGGAGCCGCAAGGGGTGGAACTCCTGCATCGCTATGTCGGACGATCTGGTGCACTGGACCAAATATCCTTTTAACCCCCTCATGGGCGACGGGAAAGACAGTCCCGTCGTGGTGTGGGACGGCACACAGTACCGCCTCTATACCATGCACCCCGGGGTGTATCTCTTCCTGCCGGAGGAATTTAAATAGGTAGATTTAAGAGTTGATAAGTTGAATAGTTGAAGGGTTGATAAGTTAATGAGACTATGATCTTATGAGGCGAAGCCGAAATGAGATCATCTGGTCGAATTTCTGCCTGTCGCCTGCCTGCCGGTAGGCAGGGCAGACAGGAATCCCGGTTTACCGGGGTAGATAAGTTGATAAGTTGAAAAGTTGATGAGTTGAAGGGTTGATGAGTGAAAAAGCAGGAAAAGTATGAAGAGTGGAAAGAGAGCAGAGGGCGTAGAACCCGGAGCTATGAGATATGAGCGATGAGATCCCGCCTCGCCTTCCATCGGCCGACAAAGGCGGTTCCTGAGCTTGCCCGCCCGCCTGCCGAGGCAGGGCTGCCTGGATTGAGATCTTTTTTTATTTTATCGAATACCATTGATTTCTAATATTTGTACTGTTATTAATATTGTGTGATACTTCAGGTAAACCTGATCCCTGGCTATATTTGTTCAATATGATATATTGGACAGCAAAAAATAATATTGTCCACTTTAGACTTAAGGCATAATGAAAAGGTGTTTCACAAATTTTAAAAATAAGCCACTGATATTTTTCCTGATGATCTTCTCTTTTATGGGAGTTCATGCTCAGGAAGATCTTCCGTACAAAAATGCCGCTCTGCCGGTGGAACAAAGAGTTGCAGATCTTCTTTCGCGCATGACACTGGACGAAAAGATCAGGCAGATGTCCATGGTGAGTTTGAGAAAATTAAAGACAGATGAAGAGGGAAGGGTTACGGAAAGCTCTTTGAACAGGCTGTTCAAAGGAGAGAGTGTCGGGTGTCTGGAGAGCCCTTTTATCGGGGTTGAAGAGATCGCAAAATATTCGGAGGCCGCGGACAGGTATTTGCGGGAAAATACCCGGCTGGGGATACCTGCCATACAGATCGCAGAATGTTTGCACGGTCAGCTTGCCTTTGGGGCAACCATTTTCCCCCAGACCATTGCACAGGGAAGCACCTGGGACCCGGAGCTGATCCGGAAAATGGGGGAGGTCATTGCCAAAGAAGCTACGGCATCCGGTGTGGATCAGGCCTTATCCCCTCTGTTCGACCTGGCCAGGGACCCACGCTACGGCCGTGTGGAAGAGTGTTTCGGCGAAGACCCTTTCCTGGTAGCCGAAATGGGAAAGGCTTTCGTCATGGGCATGCAGGGACCTCCTGAAATAACCGAAAGTCATATCCCTGATCATCATCTCATGTGCACGGCCAAACACTTTGTTGCATACAGCACACCCGTCGCCGGCATCAATCTGGGACCCAACGAGGTGGGCGAAAGAGATCTGAGAAGCCTCCATCTTTACCCGTTTAAGAAAGCGGTGGAGGAAGCCAATATTTATTCCGTGATGCCTTCATACAATGAGGTCAATGGTATCCCCAATCATGCCAATGCCCGTTACATCCGGAATATCCTTAGAGATGAGTATGGGTTTAAAGGATATGTTTTCTCAGATTATGGCGCTATCCGGATGCTGGAATTTTTTCACAAAGTCAGTGACAACAAAAAGGAAACAGCATTGCTGGCCCTTCAGGCCGGCATTGACCTCGAAGCGCCTCAGCCGTATGCCTACTCGCCGTCGGTGTTGAAAAAAATGGTGAAGGATGGCGAACTGGATATCAGGTATATTGATGAAGCCGTTGCACACATCCTGGCCGCCAAATTTAAAGCCGGATTATTCGACAAACCCTATGACGCACCCAAACAAATATCCCAACTGGTACATACTGAGG
>WFRO01000536.1 GCA_015486475.1 Bacteroidales bacterium | reverse complement strand
CGCGACCAACGGGAGCAAATTACGTGAGCGAAGCGAACTAATTTCAGCTGTATAGCAGCCCAATGACTACTGAATGACTACCAATAAATGAAAACTCCACACTCCACCTGCCGCAAATCTCCGATTTGCGAGCATCCCCGCCCGGATGACTCCGGTCGGACGGGCTCGCAACTCATGCGAAATCGAAGATTTCGTGAGTTGCGGGACTCCAAACTTGTAAAACCCGGAGGGGAGGAAAAGTATTTAAGATCGTTGCTATGAACGTCACTCAAAAATATTCATTTTTTATTCTGGCGTTCTTCCTCCTGCCGGGTCTCCCGGGGCAGGCCCAGGAACAGGACGGGAAATACCTGCGGGGAGAAGTGTGGCACAAGGCGGAGATCTCTGTGGAGAAAGCCGATTTTTTCGTCTCTCCTGATGGCAACGACGCCTGGTCGGGACGGCTGGCCGCCCCCAACGCTGACGGCACCGACGGGCCTTTTCGCACCCTGGCACGGGCACAGCAGGCCGTGCGTGAGCTGAAAAAAGCGGTTTACAAGCCCAAGAAAAAGCCTTTGCAGGCGAACTACATCGGCTCACCCCATCCCCTGGGATCGGGAAAGGATATCCTCGTGCTGATCCGGGAGGGGTACTATGCCCTGGACACGACGTTGTTCTTTACCCCCGACGACGGGGGCGAGCGGGTGGAGACAGAGCAGCCTTCGGGGGCATGGGAGTTCCACAAGCTGAAAGACCATTATGTGACGTGGGCGGCTTATCCCGGCGAACATCCCGTGATCTCCGGCGGGCGGCTGGTGACGGGCTGGAAGAAGGAGGGTGCTCTGTGGACAGTTTCTGTGAAGGGTCCTGTGGAGCATCTCGTGGCGGCAGGACGGCGGCAGACGCTGGCGCGTACGCCCAACACGGGCATGTATCCGGTAGCCAAAGCCTCGCCGTCGCCGGAAGCTTTTTTCTTCCGCCGGGGTGACATACGCCACTGGGACGGTATGGATGGGAACAGGATCATCCTTTACCTGCGGTGGCACATGGCTGTCAACCATATCGTCGCCGTGGATGAGAAAAAACAACTGGCTACGCTGGAGAAACCGGATGCGGGCATCACGGTCATCCAGCCCCGCTATTATGTGGAAAACGTCCGGGCCCTGCTCGACACGGCCGGAGAATGGTATTATGAAGAGCAGGCCGGCCAATTGTTATGGATGCCTCCCGCCGGCATTTCCGATCCCGCCCGGGTCACCACGGCCGTGCCCCGTCTCACCACCCTGGTGAAGGTGGAGGGCGAGCCGGGACGACCGGTGCGCAACCTGCGTTTCTATGGTCTTACCTTCGAGGCGACCAACGCCGGCGACTATGCCGTCTCCTTGAAGTATGTCTCTTACTGCGAGCTGGTGGACAGCCGTCTGCAGGCGCTGGGAGGCAGCGGTCTCTTCCTGGGGCCCGGCGCCTTTGAGACCCGCATCCTGGAAAATCGTTTTACGGAGATCGACAAACACGGCATCATCATCGCCGGCGAGCCTTATCCCTCCCGTTTTGCCGATATCATCCGGCAGAACACCATTTCCCGGAATTACTTCGATGAAATAGGGGAGCGCTTCGGCAATGTCATCTCGGTGAGGAACACCCTCTACACCACCATCTCCCACAACGAGATCACCCGCAACAGAGGCCGTTATCCCATCTACGTGGGGGGCTGGGCCAATGAGGAGGAGGCCCTTGAGGGCGGCTACGTGGTGGAGTACAACCACCTGCATGATGTGCAGTCGCGTTCCGACGACTCGGGGGTGATCACCACCGGTGGCTGGACCCATAACTCCGTGATCCGGCGCAACCTGATCCATGATGTGCACAAAGGCCTGTTCAACGACAACGTGGCCATCTGGTTTGACAACCTGTCGTACGGCTGGACCGCTGAAGAGAACGTCTATTACAACCTGCAGCAGGGACAGATGAAACTATGTGCTGCCAACCTGACGGACAACGTGTACCGTGATAACTACCTGATCGAAGCTCCGGCGATCCCGCCCGAAGGATTCATCAAAGGCGATCCCCGCTTCAGGGCCCAAAAGCCGCAGGTGTGGCAGGGCGACAGGCCGGTGACAGAGGCCGTGACTGGTAGCTTCGTGACAATACGGAGTGTTGTCACCAATGCAGGATCCTCAGGAGCAGGTAAGATAGGGCTGTGTATCAACGGACGCGTCGCAGAGAAGAAAGGCCTGGCCCTGATCCGTCACAACAGTGATACGGTTGAATTCCAATACCGTTTTGCGGAGCCCTGCAGGGTGCGCATCACGGTGGCGGGCTCGGACTATACCGACCTGCAGGTGACGGGCGACACCCTGCACTGGTTCTGTGACAACCTGTGGAGCGATCAGGATACCCTCCCCGCAGGCGACAGCCTGCTGCTGACAGCCACGGTGAAGAGCGTGGACAGGACCGGGATGATCCCCCTGGAAGTGTTCGACAACGGGAAAAAGATCCGGGAGGTGCCGGTGAACGTGATGCCGGGTAAACCTGAGGCGGTCTTTGTGAAGGTATTGCTGCCGGCGGGAGGGCATGAGCTGGCTCTGGGCAACTCCAACAAAGTGAAAGTCTATGTCTTTCCTCACCGGCCGGTGGACATCTCCCGCATGGCCTTCGGGAAATACTGCTCGGCACGGGCGAAGCCCTGTGAGGTGATCATTGACAGGAAAGAGAACCGGTATGAGATCAAAGCGGCCGGCACTGACTTTTTCCACGGTGAGGACTCGTATGCCACGGCTTACCTGAAGAAAAAGGTGGAGGGTAACTTCGTGGCGACGGTGAAGGTGGTGCGCTACGGTCCGCATACGCACGAATGGTTTCGCACGGGTCTTTTTGTGCGCAATGACATCACGAAGAGCTTTGACACCGGCGAGGGAAGTCTCGGGTCGGTGCTGCTGTTCGTTTCGCCCGGCCGGGCCGGCATGGACTGGGACGAGCATGGTGACGGCTGCATGCACAAGGCCAGCAGCCAAAACCATCCCCGCTACGAACCGGTGCCTATGTGGCTGCGGCTGGTGCGCCACGGCAACAGCTTCTCCGGGTATGTGAGCTATGACGGGATACACTGGACGGTGGAGCGCCACACGGGCGACATCCCCGGCATCGCCAGAGCGGTGCACCTGGGCCTTGCCGCCGGCGCCCCCGACGAAAAACAGCATACCGTATGGTTTGAAGATCTTACACTGGAAGTTGAAAAATAAAGAGAGAGGATTGAAACGATCAGGAAAAACTGTTTCGCGAAGCTTAACGTAACAGACAATATTAAAAACAAAAAAAAATGCAAAAGTTATTCAGAAGGGTATCATTGTTTTTGCTGGCGGGGATGATCCTGCTGCCGGCATGTAAGATCAATCCTGATAAGGATGAGGGGCGTCTGCCCTGGGATGAAGTGGATCCCGATATCGGCGGCGTGGGGCGTCTGCTGCAGCCTACCCGTCCCACAGTGTCGGTGCCCAACAGCATGGTGCGTATCTATCCCGTACGTCCCGACTGGCTCTCTGACCAGATCTCCTTCTTCCCCCTCACAATCAAGTCACACCGCCAGGGCGAGCTCTTCGGCATCATGCCCTATGGGGGCACACCGGCCGACAGCAGCTGGACAAAAAAGGAGATGTACGATCACGACCTGGAGATCTCCCTGCCCTGGTACGGCTCTACTTATTTTCTTGACAGCGAGATATCCACGGAATATACGGCCGGTCGTCACAGCGGTATGTTCCGCTTCAATTACATGGGACACCGGCCCAGAGTGATCCGCCTGCAGGTCAACTATGCCGGAGGATGGAAGCAGACCGGTCCGGCGGTCGTCGAAGGCGTGGAGGAGTTTGACGGGATGAAAGCGTTTGTCTATGGTGTTTTCGACGTAGAGGGGAAAGCTGGCAAGGCAGAGCTCACCGTTGTCAATGAACGCAGGAGAAGCAGTCGCACCCTGCCGGTGCTGCTTGTCTCCTTTGACGGGAACACCTCCTCCACGATCATGTTCAAATATGGCCTCTCCTTTATCAGTCCGGAGCAGGCTAAGAAGAACCTGGAAGAAGAGATCCCCGGCTGGGATTTCATGAAGCTGGCCGATGCTACGAAAACAGTATGGAAAGATAAGCTGGGCAGCATCCGGGTGAAAGGAGGCACGCCGCAGCAGCGTCGTGTCTTTTATACGGCCCTCTATCGCTGCTACGAACGGATGGTCGATATTACCGAAGACGGTCGTTACTACAGCGCGTATGATCATCAGATACACAAAGCGGATCATGATTTCTATGTGGATGACTGGATCTGGGACACATACCTGGCCCTCCATCCTCTGCGTATGATCCTTGACACGGCCCTCGAGACCAATATGTTGCGCTCTTATATTGATATGTACGAACAGTCGGGATGGATGCCGCAGTTCCCGCTGTTGTACAAGGACAATCCTGCCATGAACGGCTTTCATTCCACCATTTATTTTCTGGATGCCTGGCGGAAAGGGCTGAGAGGTTTTGATGCGGAGAAAGCCTATGAGGGCATGCGTAAGAATGCCACCGAAGCCACGCTGCTGCCCTGGCGCAACGGTCCGGCTACCTCTCTGGATACTTTTTACCGGGAGCATGGCTATTTCCCGGCGTTGCATCCCGGCGGGAAAGAGACCGTGCCGCAGGTACATCCCTTTGAGCGGCGGCAGGCCGTAGCTGTGACGCTGGGCGCCAGCTATGACGACTGGGCTCTGGCAGAGATGGCCAAAGAGCTGGGGAAAAAGAAAGATTTTCAGTACTTCATCGGTCAGGCACATAACTACCACAATCTCTATAAACCCGACATGAAGCTCTTCATGCCCAAAGATGCCGAAGGCCGGTGGATCGATATAGATCCCGGGTGGGACGGTGGTCCCGGCGGCCGGGATTATTACGATGAGAACAACGGCTATACCTATGCCTGGCAGGTGCAGGAGGATATTAAGGGGCTGATCCGCCTGAAAGGAGGCAGG
>WFRO01000535.1 GCA_015486475.1 Bacteroidales bacterium | reverse complement strand
ATATTAGGGTCCTCTGTGATCCTGGTTTTCCTCTTCATCGCTTCATCGCATCATCGCATCATCGATCATCTTTGCAACCCTCTCATTCCATACCTCATAATGCTCCGGCCACTTCATCTCAGGAGGTTTTTTTCCGAAGATGCCGTATACGGCCGAGCCGCTGCCCGAGAGGGAGGCGTAGAGAGCCCCGGCATCATAAAGTTTCTTAATGATTTTCGGGATGACAGGATGGAGTTTCCCTGCGACCGCTTCAAAATCGTTGACAAGCTTTCCGCGCCACTCTTCCGGCGGGAGGGTGATGATCTCCTGCAGGGGAGGACGCCGGTCGTCGGGGGTGATGAGACTGAACATCCGGCCGGTGTTGAGGTGAAGGTCAGGATAGATGATCAGCAGATGATATCCTTCCAGCGATAGCGAAAGGGGGATGAGCTTTTCTCCGCGGCCTGTGGCCAGGGCCGGCCTGTTCAGGAGGAAGAAGGGAGCATCACTGCCCAGCGAGAGTGCCAGGGAACGGAGGGTATCCTCATCCGCCTTCAGTGCAAAAAGATCCTTCAATGCTTTCAGGACAAAGGTGGCATCCGAGGATCCGCCTCCCAGTCCGGCGCCTGCAGGGATCTGCTTGTGCAGATGAAGCCGCAATGGCGGGAGGGCATATCTTTCCTGCATCAGCAGGGCCGCCCGCCGTACCAGGTTGTGACGGGAGGAGCCGGGGAGGGACAGCCCGCTCATCGTCAGACGGGTGCGGTAGCGCACCGTGCCGGCCGGCATCACCTCCAGGATGTCACTCCATCCCACAGGGTAAAAAACCGTCTCCAGATCATGGAAGCCGCCGGCAGTGCGTCGCAGCACATGAAGCCCCAGATTGATCTTGGCATTGGGATAAAGGATCATGGGCGGTAGGTGGTTTTTCAGGTAAAGATAGGGAAAGGATCGGTGAATGAGGAATGATGATGGGCGATTTTTGAGTTTTGATCTATGATTTTTGATTTTTGAAGGAAAAAATTCCGGTAACGGGACAAGCAGGATCATCTGTCAAAAAAAGGATTTTTTTTCCACCGTCGGCTAACAAAATTTTGTTTATAAAAGGATGAAAAAGGATAGGCAGGAAGGGTATGTTTTCGTAATTTTGACGGGTAAATATTTTAAGAGATGGCGGAAAAGAAACAGAAGCAAAGAAGTGCCCCCATGCAGCGTGTGGCGGAGGGTCTGGACCTGGGTAAACTACCGCCTCAGGCGGTGGAGCTGGAGGAGGCTGTACTGGGGGCCATCATGCTGGAGAAGGATGCGATCCTGGGCGTGCTCGACCTGCTGACACCTGAGAGCTTTTACTCCGAGGTGCACCAGAAGATCTATGCGGCCATACAGGAACTGGCCCGCGAGCAGCGGCCGGTGGATATCCTGACGGTCAAGGAGGAGCTGAAAAAACGGGAGGAGCTGGACCTCGTCGGCGGGGCTTATTATCTGTCGCAGCTGACCAGCCGTGTGATATCCGCGGCTCACATTGAATATCATGCCCGTATCATTGCGCAGAAATACATACAGCGGGAGCTGATAAGGGTCTCTTCCGAGATACAAAAGCGTTCGTTCGATGAGACCGTCGATGTGGATGACCTGCTCAACTTTTCCGAGCAGGAGCTTTTCCAGATCGCCGAAGGATATATCAAGAAGGAGACCCTCAAGATCAACACATTGGTACACAAGGCTATTGAGCAGATCCAGGAGGCCGGCAAGCGGGAAGACAACCTCAGCGGTGTGCCCTCGGGGTTCACCAAGCTGGACCGTCTCACCTCGGGATGGCAGCCCTCCGACCTGGTGATCATCGCGGCCCGTCCCTCGATGGGGAAAACGGCCTTTGCCCTCTCCATGGCCCGCAACATCGCCATTGATCATGAACGTCCTGTGGCCATCTTCTCCCTGGAGATGTCCTCGTTGCAGCTGGTCAACCGTCTCATTGTGTCCGAGACCGAACTGCCGGTGAGCAAGGTGCGCAACGGCCGTCTGTCGGATGAGGAGTGGAAACACCTGGAAGCCAATATCAAACAGCTGATCGACGCTCCCATCTATATTGACGATACCCCCGCTATCTCCCTCTTTGAGTTCAGGGCTAAGTGCCGGCGTCTGAAGATGCAGTATGATGTGAAGGTGGTGATCGTCGACTATCTGCAGCTGATGTCCTCTCCCAGTGACACACGGGGGAATCGCGAGCAGGAGGTAAGCACGATCTCGCGTACCCTGAAGGCGGTGGCCAAGGAGCTGGATGTGCCCATCATCGCCCTTAGCCAGCTGAACCGTTCCGTGGAGCTGCGATCGGGGAACAAAAGACCCCAGCTGTCCGACCTGCGTGAGTCGGGAGCCATCGAGCAGGATGCCGACATGGTGCTGTTCATCCACCGGCCTGAGAAATACAATATCCTGGAAGATGATGAAGGCCGCTCCACACGGGGAGTCGCAGAGATCATCCTGGCCAAGCACCGCAATGGCCCCATCGGCGACATCCGTCTCCGTTTCAAGGAAGAGCAGGCCAAATTCGCCGATCTTGAAGAATGGGAAGATGCACTGGAGGAAGAGCCCAAAACGGTGACGCTGGGATCTAAAATGAACGAGGATAATGCCCTGCCCAATAATGATTTTTACAACAACCCTCCCTCCTTCGGGCCCGGCGGAACACCTTTCTGATTCAGGATCAGAATATTTGTACTTGATATTTCAAGCTTCAAGCTTTAAGCCCCGATAGATCGGGATCTCCGCTTCGCTCCGACATCGGATTTCGTTCGTCGTTCGACAATTATCCTTCATCCTTCTCCTTCCTTCCCCTGCCACCTTATACCTTTGATCAAGTATGGAGTTTGGAGGTACGAGTTAAGTATCAATCCCAATATTCCAATATTCCATTTTTCCAATATTCCTTCATCGTTTATTCTTTCAGCAAACTGAAGACTTTCTGAAATTTTCTTAAGTTACTTATTCTTAGTCTTTTTGTAGTTTGTAAAGCAGACATTTCCTCTTATTTTTGACATAACAGGATCCGGAAGGATCTTCCTGGTCCGGCAGGTATTGCTACATGTTAATATTATAAAAAATGAGAGAGAAAAAATACATGTGTGTCATGGTCGTGGGGCTCCTCGTCCTGGGATACAATCTGAAAGCACAGACTACCCCTCCCACGGGCGAAGATAATCTGCGATCCAAAGCGCTGAAAGTTTTCATCGACTGCCGTTATTGTGATATGGACTATATCCGCGAACAGATCCCCTATGTCAATTATGTGCGGGATGTGCGGGTGGCAGAGCTTTACATCCTGGTGACCTCCCAGTCGACGGGAAGTGGTGGACATGAATATTCCATTTTTTTCCAGGGATTGAAGCGGTTCAAAGGGATGAATGATACCCTGATCTATGCGAGCAGCCCCGATGAAACAAGGGACAGGATCCGGGAAGGGCGCACGAACATGATGAAAATGGGGATCATGCGCTATGTCGCCAGGACACCTTTGGCTTCGGAAGTGAAGATCACTCCTGCCGAAGGGTTGAAAAAACAGGAGGTCAAAGATAAATGGAATTACTGGGTGTTTGAACTTCAGACCGAACCCCAGTTCGATTCAGAGCAATCCATAAAAGAAATATCCTGGGATAATTCTGCTTCTGCCTATAAGGTCACGCCTGACTGGAAACTGGAGTTTGAATTCAATCAAAGCATAGACAGCAGAAAATATATTTACCAGGATACTACTTACCTGCGTTACAGGAGCTACTGGTCCTATGACAATCTGATGGTGAAAAGCCTGACAGATCACTGGTCGGCGGGTGTGATTGATAATGTGAGCTCATCGAGTTACAGGAATATCCAGGTCGGGTTTAACATTGTGCCGTCAGTTGAGTATGATATCTTTCCCTACTCCGAATCTACAAGGAGACAGTTACGCATCCTATACGGTATCGGATATCAGTTTATGCAATATCATGATACCACGATCTATAACAAAATGCAGGAGAATTTGTTCCAGCAACAGTTGCGGGTGGCGTTCAGGGTACAGCAGAAATGGGGATATGTGAATGTTTCCATGCTGGCATCGGCCTATATGCATGACGTCAGTAAAAACCGTCTTTCACTGGCCGGGGCTCTCAGGATCCGTATCTTCAAAGGATTCTCCCTGCGTCTTTATGGCAGTGTGGCACGGATCAATGATCAGCTCTCGCTGGTCAAAGGTGAGTTGAATGAGGAAGAGTTGCTGCTGAGGATACGGGAGCTGGCTACAAGTTACCGGGCCGAGGGGAAGATCGGCATTGTCTACACGTTCGGTTCGATCTACAATAATGTGGTCAACCCGAGATTCGGAAACTGATCTGCCTGACAGGCATCCCTGACAGGAAGAGAAGCCGCCCGGGCGGAGTAACGGGGTTTTACAGGATATTTTTCAGCTCTTCCAGTTTTCTTATCTCATAGGTGGGATGGGTTTCATGGGCTTTCCCCCGGGGATTGAACAGTACCGTGTCGATACCGGCGGCCATGGCGCCCCGGATGTCCGTCTCTGCATCATCCCCGATCATGATCGAATTTCCGGCCTGTGAGCCGGTTTGCTGCAGGGCATATTCGAAAAAACGGAGGTGGGGTTTCAGGGCCCCGGCCATCTCGGAGGTGATCACCTTCCGGAAGTAAGGCTCCAGACCACTGTTGCGGATCTTGGTGAATTGCACCTCATTGAAGCCGTTGGTGAGCAGGTAGAGCGCATATTTAGCTTTGAGGTAGTCCAGTATTTCTGTAGTGCCTTCGATCAGGCCTGTCATCTGGCGGCTGGTACTGATATAATCTTCATCCATTTTCCGGGCCAGCTGTTCATCGGGGAGACCCAGTTCCTGCAGGGTGAGAAAAAACCTTTTCCAGCGCAACAGCTCTTTTTCGATGCGGCCCTGCCGGTACTCTTCCCACATGAGATCATTGTAATGATGATACACTCTCAGCAGATCTTCCAGGGAGATCCCTTTCTCATCGAACCCGTACTTTTTATACAGGATACCGAAGGCGGCACTGGAATTGGAGGTAAAATCCCAAAGGGTGTTGTCCAGGTCGAAAAAGACGGAACGGTAGGTTTTTTCGGTCATGGGTTATCTTTTGTTTAACAAATAAATAGGTCTCCGGCAGAGGAAGCTCAAAATAAAGTATTATTTTTGTATTTTCAGAAAGATCCGAATTCAGACATAATCCTTTTTATATATGCATTTCAGGGATTTTCCTTTTGACGGGGCGCTTCAGGAGGGTAT
>WFRO01000534.1 GCA_015486475.1 Bacteroidales bacterium | reverse complement strand
ACAAATTTCTGGTGGACCTTTCGCTGGAGACGGACCTGGAGCCTCCGGCGCACAGTGACAGCCTGCGGGATGCCCTGAACTACCAGCAGGCCTATATGATCGTGGAGCGGGAGATGAAGATCAAGTCGCAGCTGATGGAACATATTGCCGGGCGCATCCTGGATGCGTTGTACCGGGAGATGACCGGGATCATCCGGGCCACGGTGAAAGTCTCGAAGATGAACCCGCCCGTGGGCGGGCGTGTGGAGCGGGTCAGTGTGACGATGACGAGGTGAGGGGCAGGCCTCACCGATCCAAAAAAAATCCCGCCTTAGACGGGATTTTTTTTGAGGTCGGTAGCGGATTCGAACCGCTGTACACGGTTTTGCAGACCGTTGCCTAACCACTCGGCCAACCGACCATTTGCGGTGCAAAAGTAATAATTTTTCGGGATATAGGAAATGTGGGAAGGGATCATGGGGAAGGGAGAAATTAAGTAGAAATTTACTCGCTTCGCTCGTGAAATTAAGTAGTAATTAGCTCCCTTCGGTCGCGAAATTAGGTAGAAATTAAGTAGAAATTTACTCGCTGCGCTCGCGAAATTAAACAGAAATTATGGTGCAGGGTACTGGGTGCAAGTTGCTGGGTGAGGAAGCTTGAAGCTCGAAGCTTGAAGAAAAAAGTACAGGATGGATTTGCATAGTGCACAGTGCTCAGAGTTGATCTTAAAGAACCATTCAGAGATTAACATTCAAAAATATTTCAGTTCTTCGATCGTCGATCATCGGTCGTCATTCAATAATCATTAAGCTGTTATGCAGCTGAAAGTAGCCCCGACTGCGTCGGGATGAAATTAAGTAGAAATTATGAAGGATGTGATTTTTTGGCAGAGGGGTAGAAGCAATTAAAAAAAAAATTATCTTGCGCAGCAATAACCAAACCCTACTGTATCATGAGAAAATTCAGTTCTCTTATTTTAGCGGTTCTTTTTTCGACGGGTGTGCTCTTCGCAGGAGGTATTGTCACCAATACCAATCAGAGTGCTGCATGGGTACGCTGGCTGGTGCGGGATGCCTCGACGGGGATCGATGCGGTGTATTACAATCCTGCCGGGCTGATGAAGCTGGACAATGGTTTTCATCTGTCGCTGAACAACCAGTTCATCTTCCAGACACAGACGATCACGTGTGATTATCCTTATCTGGATGTCTCGCCCAAGAGCTACCAGGCGAATGTGAAAGCGCTGGCCTATCCGGATATATTTGCTGTGTACAAAATGAACAAGTTCGCTTTTTCTTTCGGCGTTACCCCCATCGGTGGCGGGGGGACGGCAGATTTTGCCGATGGCATCGCCTCCTTTGAGATCCCCGTTTCCAACCTGGACACGATCCTCTCGTTCGGCCTGGCCGGCGTGGATGGTTTTGTTCAGGGGCAGACCGGGACCGACCCGCATTTCCGGGATATCAACGGCTATTCGGTCAGTGCCGCTTTGAATGGCAGTTCCATTTACCTGGGGTATCAGGGCAATGTGTCCTACGCTATCAATGATCTTATCCAGGTATCTGTGGGCGCAAGATATGTTACGGTAAAAAACTCCTACAAAGGACATCTTACCGATATTCAGATCAAAGCTCCTGATAATTACGGAGGGGAACAGCCTCCCGGACAGTATATGTATGTTGTGGCTGACCACGTGGAATCGGTGAACACGTTCCTGGCACAAATGCTTCGTCAGAGTGCTGCTCAGCTGGAGGAGGCCACCGAGGACGGTTATGTGGATGTGACCCAGAAAGGGAGCGGATGGACCGGTGTGTTCGGAGTGAACCTTTCGCCGACGAAGAATCTGAACATCGCTTTGAAATATGAGCTCCATACCAAGATCGAGCTCACCAACGAGACGGCCGTGGACAGTTTTGGCATGTTCCCCGACGGGGCCAAATCGCGTGCCGACCTGCCGGCCATGTTATCTGCCGGCATCAGCTACCGGGTGCTGGACCGTCTGACGGTGCAGGGCGGATTCCATTATTACTGGGATAAGCCGGCGTACTATGGCAAGACCGCCGTAGATTCCCTCACGGGGCAGCCCATTGTCGAGCCGGACGGTTCGTT
>WFRO01000533.1 GCA_015486475.1 Bacteroidales bacterium | reverse complement strand
CCATTTACGAAAAAGAGATCTATGGCACGCCCTCCCTGCCTGGAAGGAGCGCTGTGGTCAACTTTTCCCTGAACAATAATCTGGAGATGAAAGTCAGGACGGAGAATGATACCACGGGCAATAATGTACGCAAGATAAAACTGCTGGAAAGCCTTAATTTCAGTACCAATTACAATGTTTTCAAAGATTCCCTCCGATGGGCGCCTCTCTCTTTCAACGGCCGTACCAGCATCTGGAAGAACAATATCCAGCTCACTTTCGGAGGGGTGCTGAACCCCTATGCGATCGATGCCAATGGACGCATTATCAATACGCCCAATATCAAGGTGGGCCACTCCCTGTTCCGGGCTACCAATATGAACCTGGCCCTGAACCTTCATTTTCAGGGAGGAAAGAAAACGTCGACAGCCACGGGCGGAGAACAACGGAACATGGGAAACCCCGGAGATATGATGGGCATGGAGCAGGCGGGCGGACCACTGGCTCAGAAACCCGGCGCGGAGCAGACCACAGGCGCCTATGATTATTTCAATATACCCTGGGATGTCCGTATCCGGTACAATGTCAATTATTCCAAACCCGCCTATACTGCTTCCATCGTCCAGACGCTCAACGTCTCGGGCAGTTTCAGTCTGACCCCCAAATGGAAGATCTCCGGGAACACCGGATGGGATTTTAAGCTCAACAAGCTGACCTACACCTCGCTGAATATCCATCGCGACCTGCACTGCTGGGAGATGAGCATCTCCTGGATCCCCATCGGCTATCATCAAAGCTACTCTTTTGTCATCAACATCAAATCCTCGATCCTGAAAGATCTTAAATATCAGAAACAGAAAGGATTTTATGACAGGGGGAATTTTTAAGCTGCAAAACATAATTTCTTTTCCCTTTCTGGTGACTAATAAAATGAGTTACGTATCATCCAGATCTTTGACCCCTTACTTCACTTAAGTTATGTTTTTAGGAGATTTAGATATGCCTGTGTGCGGAGGGTTTTCCCCTTTAGGGGATTAAGGGGGCGGGGCGGCCATATAAAAAGCGTCATTACGGTTGTGGGGTTGACCCAGGCATTATTAATTTGTACCTGTATAATCCTGTTTTGTGAGATTTTTTTATAATTTCACAGAAAAAAATCATGAAGAAGATCATCCATACGAATTATGCACCTGCAGCCGTAGGGCCTTACAGTCAGGCAGTGGAGTCAAGAGGGGTTTTGTTCGTCTCCGGACAGCTGGGCATCGACCCCGCGACGGGTTCGATGGTGTCAGGCGGCATGCGTGAACAAACGGAGCGCCTTCTGCAGAACCTGAAAACGGTGCTGAACTCAGCGGGCTATAACCTCTCCGACGTGGTGAAATGTACCGTTTACCTGAAAGATATCAATGATTTCCAGGCGATGAACGAGGTGTATGCTACCTTCTTTGACGCAGATCCTCCTGCCCGGGCCGCCTTTCAGGTGGCTGCCCTGCCGCTGGACGCCCTGGTGGAGATAGAGGCTGTGGCCGTGCGATAAAAAAAAAGCTGCCCGCAGGCAGCTTTTTTTATGGTGTGGGGTTGAACCTATTCTGATACAACCTCAAAAGGCAATTCCACAGTGACTTCTCTGTGTAGCTTAATGATAGCTACATATTTGCCCACCTCTTTGATGGCATCATCCTTGAAAGAGATCATCTTTCTGTCGATGTCAAATCCCTTTCCTTTGAGAGCTTCGGCGATCTGGATATTGGTTACGGAACCGAAGATCTTTCCCGTCGAACTCGTCTTGGTGGAAATGGTAAGGGCAAGGCCTTCCAGTTTTTTTGCCGTTTCCAGCGCTTCATTTTTGATCTTCTCTTCCTTGTGGGCTCTCTGCCGCTTGTTCTCTGCCAGGATCTTTTTGGCTGAGGCAGTGGCAGGTATAGCGATCCCTTTGGGGATCAGGTAATTCCGGGCATAACCGTCCTTTACCCTGATCAGATCGTCCTTATGTCCCAGACGGGGCATGTCTTCTTTTAAGATTATCTCCATTTTCTTGTCCTCCTCTTATTTTAAAAGATCCGTAACGTAAGGCAGCAAGGCCAGATGACGTGCCCGCTTAACAGCCTGGGCCACTTTGCGCTGATATTTCAGCGAGGTACCGGTGATGCGGCGGGGAAGGATCTTGCCCTGCTCGTTCAGGAACTTCTTGAGGAACTCAGGATCCTTGTAATCTACATATTTGATACGGTTCTTCTTGAACCGGCAATACTTCTTTTTCTTGATCTCTACTGACGGCGGGGTCAGGTATCTTATCTCCGAATCATTCTGTGCCATTGCTATTCCTCCACTTTATTTTCGGTTTTCTCACTGCTTCCTTCTTCTTTTTTCTTTCTCTTCTTTTCCGCATACTCTATGGCATACTTGTCCATACGGAAAGTGAGAAAACGGATGATCCGCTCATCCCTTCTGTATTCTGTTTCCAGTTTGGCGATCAGTTCCCCTTCTGCGCGGAACTCGATCAGATAATAAAATCCGGTGGATTTTTTCTGGATGGGGTAAGCCAGCTTCCTTAGCCCCCAGTTCTCCTCATGGACGATCTCTCCTCCATGGCCGGTGATCACCGACTTGACCTTTTTTACCGTTTCCTTCATCTGAGCTTCAGACAAAACGGGAGTTGCAATGAAAACGGTTTCGTACTGATTTAACATGTTAATTGTTTTTAAGTTAACCAATAAATTATTTGGGGTGCAAAAATAGAATAAATTTTAGCTACTGCAAAAAATATATCTGCCTTTTTATGATCCTAAAAGAAACTATTTTCCTCCGGTTTGGTTATCTTTGTATGACCTCCTGAGCAACATTAACTTGCAGAAGGACTTTATGTAAATAATGTAAGGCAAAGAAGATCTGATCTGTATGGAACAAAATTATATCGTATCGGCCAGAAAATACCGGCCTTCGCTTTTCCGGGAAGTGGTGGGGCAGGAGACGGTTACGCAGACCCTGAAGAATGCCATCCTCACCGATCATCTGGCGCAATCCTATCTCTTTTGTGGTCCCCGCGGCGTGGGGAAGACGACGGTGGCCCGGATCCTGGCCAGGACGATCAACTGTGAGAACCCTTCTCCCGAAGGTGAGCCGTGCAACGAATGTGCTTCCTGTAAAGCTTTCCTGGAAAACCGTTCTTACAACATCCATGAACTGGATGCTGCATCCAACAACTCGGTGGAGGACATACGCACCCTGATCGATCAGGTGCGCATCCCCCCGCAGATGGGCCGCTACAGTGTCTATATCATCGACGAGGTGCACATGCTCTCCTCGCAGGCTTTCAATGCTTTCCTGAAGACCCTGGAAGAGCCGCCCTCCTATGCGGTCTTTATCCTGGCTACCACCGAGAAGCAGAAGATCATCCCCACGATCCTCTCCCGCTGCCAGGTGTTTGACTTCAACCGGATCAGCGTGGAGGACATCGCCGGTCATCTGGAATATGTAGCGGAGAAAGAGGGCATACAGGCCGAGCCCGAAGCACTCAATGTGATCGCCCGCAAAGCCGACGGCGCCCTGCGTGATGCCCTGAGTATCTTTGACCAGTTGGTCAGCTATGCGGGTAAAGAACTTACATACAGCTCTGTGATAAAGAGTCTTAATATACTCGACTATGATTATTACTTTAAGTTGACGGATGCCTTTCTCGAGGGCGACAGCAAGGCGGCGCTGTTGATCTTCGACGAGATCCTGGCCAAAGGGTTTGATGCCCAGCAGTTCCTGGCAGGGCTGAGCAGTCATTTTCGCGACCTGCTGGTGGCGCATGACAAAGAAACGCTTCCTTTGCTGGAAGTGGGGGCTTCCGTCAGGGAAAAATATCTGACACAGGCACACCGGGCTTCACCCGTCTTTCTATTCCGGGCTCTGGATATCTGTTACCAGGCCGACATCACCATCCGCAACAGCAGGAACCAGCGTCTGCACGTAGAGCTGGCCCTCCTGAAGATCAGTGATCTAAAAAAAAAAGACGACCCTCCCCTGAGTGAGACCGGAAAGGAGGAGGCTCCGGCCGTAAAGAAAAAAGCAAAAGAGGAAACGAAACCTTCCGCTGAAAAGAAGGCCGTCCCGCCGGAGCCGGAGAAAGACCGTCCGGCTGCCGTAGCCGGAAAGGCCGGCGCTGAGGAGGCTCCCGTAAACGAACCCAAAGCTTCCGAAACCCCCGTACAGGAAAAAAAAGGATCCTCCCCCGCAAAGGCACCTCCTTCTTATAAAAATACGGAACCGGAAGAAGTAGTTACCGACACCATCTCCATACGGGATGTACTGAATGGTGATATCTCCGGTCCCCCTTCTTCCGTCGAAGAGCCGGAAACACCCCGGGAGACTGCCACCACGGGCAGGGAGAAGGCTTTCAATGAGGCGATGCTCAAGAAGAAATGGAGCGATTATGCCGACTCCCTGGCAAAGGACAAGCCCCGCCTGGCTGCCGCCCTGCGACATCATCTGCCCGATATTACCGGGACCAATATCATCCGGATCACGGTGGAAAACAAAAACCTGAAAGAGGATTTTGAGAACCATCTCAAACCTGCCCTGATGGAATATCTCAGGAATGAGCTGGAGAATGACCGGATCGCCCTCCGGATCGATGTGGAAGAAACGCCGGGAGGATCGAAAAAACCCTATACGCCCGAAGAAAAGTACGAGTATATGAAGAAGAAAAACCCTGAAATAGAGAAGATGAGGAGATTATTCGATCTTGATCTCGAATGATCCGGACGATCTTTTGGCATTCACCGGGGATTTGGATATTTTTGTGCTGCTTTTGGCAAAAGACATTTTTTAATAACATAATCCGATAAAAAAAAATCATCATGGCAGAAAAGATCACGATCCAAAACGGTAAACTGAATGTTCCCGACAACCCGGTGATCCCTTTCATAGAGGGTGACGGCACCGGCCCGGATATCTGGCGTGCTTCGGTACGCGTATTTGATGCAGCTGTAGAGAAAGCTTACGGCGGCAAGAGAAAGATCGAGTGGAAAGAGGTGCTGGCCGGCGAAAAAGCGTACAACAAAGTGGGAGAGTGGCTTCCCCAGGAGACCCTCGACACCATTAATGAATATCTGGTAGCGATCAAAGGACCGCTTACCACGCCCGTAGGTGGCGGGATACGCTCACAACGTGGCCCTGCGGCAGATCCTGGACCTGTATGTATGTCTGCGTCCTGTCAAATATTATAAAGGCGTGCCTTCCCCCGTGAAGGATCCCACCAGGACCGACATGGTCATTTTCCGGGAGAACTCGGAGGATATTTATGCCGGAATAGAATGGATGACGGGCACACCGGAGGACCAGAAAGTGCTGGATTTCCTGATCAACGATATGGGGGTCACCAAGATCCGTTTCCCCGAAACCACCTCTATCGGTATCAAGCCGGTATCCAAAGAGGGTACCGAACGCCTGATGCGGGCGGCCATCAATTATGCCATCCGATATAACAAGCCCTCGGTGACCATCGTGCACAAGGGGAACATCATGAAGTTTACCGAAGGCCAGTTCAAGCTGTGGGGATACGAGCTGGCAGAGCGCGAGTTTGCCGACAAGGTATTTACCTGGATGCAGTATGACCGTATCAAGGAAGAGAAAGGCGTGGATGCTGCGAACGCTGCCCAGGACGAGGCCCTGAAGGCCGGCAGGATCCTTATCAAAGATGTCATCGCCGATGCTTTCCTGCAGCAGATCCTCACCCGCCCCGCAGAGTATTCGGTGATCGCCACCCTCAACCTGAACGGCGACTATATCTCCGACGCCCTGGCAGCTACCGTTGGCGGCATCGGCATCGCTCCCGGCGCCAACATCAACTACGTCACGGGTCATGCCATTTTCGAGGCCACCCACGGCACAGCACCCAAATATGCCAATCAGGATAAGGTGAACCCCGGATCGCTCATCCTCTCCGGCGTGCTGATGTTCGAATACATGGGCTGGGAAGAAGCCGGCGAGCTCATCGTCAAAGGTATCAAACAGTCCATCCTCAACAAAAGGGTGACCTACGATTTCGAACGCCTCATGGATGGAGCTACCAAGCTGAAAACCTCGGAGTTCGGCGATGAGATCATTAGGAATATGTAGTATGAAAAAGTTGATGAGTTGATAAGTTAGTGAGACTGTGATTTTATGAGGCGAAGCCGAAATAAAATCATCAAGTCGAACTCCTGTCTGCCGCCAGGCAGGAATCCCGGTTTACCGGGGTTGAAGAGTTGATAGGTTGAAGGGTTTAGAACTCTGTGCTCTGTGCCCTGTGCCCTAAGCCCTGAGCCCTGAGCCCTGAGCTACATCCCTCAGCACTTAATTAAAAGAACCAAAATAAATTTTACCATTATGCTGACAAAAAAGATCGAAGACATCCTGAACCGTCAGGTAGAACGTGAAGGCTATTCTTCGCTGTTGTACCTGTCGATGGCCTCGTGGGCCGAGGCTTCCGGTTACCCCGGAATAGCCCAATGGCTGTATGCACAGTCGCAGGAAGAGTTGGAGCACATGCTCAAGTTTATCCATTACATCAACGACCGCGGGGGTAAAGCCGTTGTATCCGGCCTTGAAGCCCCTCCCAATGAGTTTGAGGGGATAAAGCCTCTGTTCGAGGCGGTGCTCAAGCACGAGCAGTTCGTTTCGGCCTCTATCAATGAGATCGTGACGGCCT
>WFRO01000532.1 GCA_015486475.1 Bacteroidales bacterium | reverse complement strand
GTCCCACAACGCCATCACCTCTTTGTTGATACGTGCCAGATCCAGTTCCCGGTATTCGGGAAATCTCTTTTTCATCGTCTTGGTTCCTCTTATGGTTGCTTATCTCTGAAAAACAGAGCACAAAGATAGAGTATGAAAAGGAAAATGCAAACTTTGTCCGCCATAGCTCCGAAGGAGCGACGGCGGAGACTCTCCGACCTTTCGACTCTTTGACTTCTTCGTCATTCGTCATTCATCATTCATCGATCATCCTTCCTTCTGCCTTTTGCCTTATTACTTTTGCCTTCCTTCCTCCCAGCACCCAGTACCCCTCATCCAATCTCGTCATCTCATAATCTCATAATCTCTTCATCGTCCTTCGCCATTCGAGCCCCGGCAAGCCATCGGCCGCCAAAGGCGGTTCCTGAGCTTGCCGAAGGGTGCCGACGGCGCTGCCGGGATCTCCGCTTCGCTACGACATCGAGCTTCTTCTGCCTTTTGCCTTATTACTTTTGCCTTCCTTCCTCCCAGCACCTGGCACCCCCGCCCGGCTGACGCCAGTCGGACGGGCAGCACCCAGCACCTATATGTAACAGGAATTCCTATCTTTGTATAGTGACACACTGAAGCCGATGAAAAAGACTTTACTTTTCATTCTCCTCTCCCTCCCCCTCTCCGCCTGGTCACAGACGGTCCTGTACGACATTGCCAACACGGCCGTGTATGACTTTCTGGAGGAGTTGGCCTCGGAGCATGTCATCACCGTTACATCCGAAGCCAAACCCTGGTCGCGGAAGTACATCGCAGAGAAGTTGGCTGAGGCAGAAAAGCAGCAGGATCGTCTTACCCCCCGCCAGCAGAAAGAGATAGCCTTTTACCTGAAGGATTTCAACAAGGAGCTGAAACCCCCGAAGACCTATAAGAAGCGCTTCGACCTGATCTTTTACCAGGACTCGCTCTTCAACATCACGGCCAACATCATCCTGGGCATTGAATACTGGAACAACGGCAACGGGGGGGTGTACCACCGATGGAACGGGGCGGAGGCTTTTGCCTATGTGGGAAAACACTGGGGCTTCCAGGCCAGTCTGCGCGACAACCACGACTCGAAGAAGATCCGCGATCCGGCCTATCTGCAGCGCCTGCCGGCAAGCAACTATAAAGGGGAGAACGACTTCAGCGAGATGCGTGGAGGCTTCTTTTACTCCTGGAAGTGGGGTCATCTGGGGCTGATCAAGGATAATTTTAAATGGGGAGACAACCTCCACGGGGCCAACATCTTCTCCGGCCGTACACCCTCTTTCGTGCGTCTCGACCTCTACCTGAACCCGGCCCGGTGGTTCGAGTTCCGCTACACCCACGGCTGGCTGGCCTCGATGGTGGTGGACAGCAGCCGCAGCTACTGGTTCCAGGACGGCGACCACATGACCTACCGCGAGTATTACCGCCCCAAATACCTGGCGGCCAACCTGTACACCGTCAAGCCCTGGCCCCGCCTGCACCTTTACTTCGGCAACTCGATCGTCTATGACTATATGAACGCTTTCCCGGCCTATCTCATTCCCTTCGTTTTCTTCAAGAGCATTGACCACACCTACAATGCCGGCATAGACAACATGAACTCCCAGATGTTCTTCGGGGTCTCCTCACGGCAGATCAAACACCTCTACCTCTATACCACCCTTTTCCTCGACGAGATCTCTATCTCCCGCATGACCGATCCCGACAAGCACAGCAACTTCTACAGCTGGAAGATCGGCGGTAACCTGAGCAACTGGCCCCTGAAAAATGCAGCCCTGAAGCTGGAGTACACCCGCACCAACCCCCTCACGTACCAGCACTATGTCCCCACCCTCACCTTCGAGACCAACCGCTACAACCTGGGCAACTACCTTGAGGACAATGCCCAGGAGATCTTTGTGGGGATCACCGTGAAGCCGCTGCGGGGACTCGTGGCCAGCCTCTCCTGGAACGCTGCCCAGAAAGGTCCCGATTACACGGACCAGGGCAACAACGGCCGTCTGGGACTGCCCTTCATGGAGACGGTCGACTGGTCACAGAAGATCCTGGCCCTGGACGTCAGCTACCAGATCATCCATGACGCTTTCATCCGCCTCTCCTACTCCCACCGCACCCAGTCCGGCAACCCCGCCTACACCCCGGATTTCTGGCAGGGAAAGACAGATAATTTTTACATAAGTGTTAACTTTGGGTTCTAGGTGCAGGGTGCAGGGTGCAGGGTGCAAGTTGCATGGTGCTGGGTGAAATATGAAAAGAACAGGAAATGAGTAGTTTCAGAGATCTGGAGATCTATAAAATGGCTTATGATCTGGCTTTACAGGTGCATAGGGCCACCTTGTTATTACCAAAATTTGAAATGTATGAGCAGGGAGGACAGATACGCAGGTCTTCGAAAAGCATTAAGGATACGATCGCAGAAGGTTATGGAAGGCGCAGGTACAAAAATGAATACATACGCTATCTGGTTTATGCCCAGGCATCCTGTGATGAGGTGAACGGACAGCTCGATATGCTGAATGAACTATATCCGGAGATCGAAGATTTTTTTATCTTGCGGGAGAAATATCTTGTTTTAGGAAAGAAGATCAATAATTATATCCAATATGTCGAAAGCAACTGGAAAACATGATTTCAAGTGGCGCCCCTATCGTCCGCCGAAGTCCTTACGAAGGCGGACCACCTAGCACCTAGCACCTAGCACCCAGCACC
>WFRO01000531.1 GCA_015486475.1 Bacteroidales bacterium | reverse complement strand
CGTCAGCGTCTCCCGGTCGGGGTCGGAGCCGGGGATGGCGTCCAGTTTTTTGCGGATATGGGAGGTGACCAGGAAGATATTGTTCTGCAGCTCCTCCACATCGCGGAAGATGTTGGTGTTGATGCGCTGCAGGATATAATTGGGTTTGTCCGCTTCGGTGGTGGTCACCCTGTAGGTGTCGTGGATATGTCCCGAGCCGAAAGGAGCGCCTTCTTCAAAGGTGCCTTCGCATTTGAATTGTCCGAATACATCCTTCAGTTTATTTTTCATGGTCGTCAGTGAAGTTATGAGTTAAAAGTATCGAGTTGGCCACATCCTCTCTTTATATTCTCGTTGATCATTATTCATATTTCTAAGAAAGGCTTCACGCAAAGGGTCGCAGAACAGAGCGCAAAGATCCGCAAAGGGAATTGTTTGAATTTTGATGCTCGCTGTGCGAGCGTTTGAGGTTTGAGGTTAGTGGTTAGTGGTTAGTGGTTCGTAGTTCACCCAGCACCTGGCAATCTGCACCTAGCACCCAGCACCTTGCACCCCTTTTGCCTTCTGCCTTATTCCTTCTGCCTTCTTACTCTCTCTTCCCCACCTTATGTCCCCAGGTCGCGAAGTAGAAGATGATCAGGTAGGAGACCAGCAGGATGGCATAGGCATGTGTGCTGGCATGGGGGTGGGGCAGGCCTGCCAGGTATCCGTACAGCAGGGGGATCAGGGCGCCTCCGGCGATGGCCATGATCATGATGGCCGATCCGATCTTGAGGAACTTTCCGAGACCGTGGATGGTCAGCGGCCAGATGGCAGGCCACATGATGGCGTTGGCAAAGCCCAGGGCTGCCACGAACAGGACGGAAGTGTAACCGGTGGTCATAACAGCTCCCGCCGTAAAAACAAGTCCCAGGATGGCAGCGTACTGCAGAGCCTTCTGCTGGGAGAGGCGTTTCGGGATCAGAGCGATCCCCAGGATATATCCGATGATCATGCCGATCAGGGAGTAAGAGGAGAAGTATTTGGCTACCTTGATGTCAAAACCCAACGAAAGGCCGTAATTGATCTGGGTATCTACGGCAACGACTTCAGCTCCCACATAGAAAAAGAGGGTCAGTACGCCCAGCCAGAAATAGGGGTACTGGAAGATGCTGGTCCTTTTCACCTCGTTTTCCTTCACCTCCTCTTCTTCGTTCTCCACTTCGGGCAGGGGGGCGAAGAATATCAGCAGGGCCAGCAGCACCAGCGAGATGGCGATGATGACATAAGGGCCAATCACCTTATGGGCCAGTTGGTCGAGGGCAGCCGTCCTGTCGGCACCGCTGAGGGTGGCCAGGTTATCCTGGAATTTCCCGATGTTTTTCAGAAGGATGGAACCCAGGATGATGGGGCTCAGAATGCCGGCAAACTTGTTGGCAACCCCCATCACACTGATCCTTTTGGCTGCGCTCTCGATGGGGCCCAGGATGGTCACGTAGGGGTTGGAGGCTGTCTGCAGGAGGGCCAGACCGGTGCCCTGCACGAACAGACCCAGCAGGAACCAGGCATAGGTACGCGTCATGGCCGCCGGGATAAAGATCAGCGCTCCCCCGGACATGATCAGCAGGCCTACGGCCATACCGTTCTTGAACCCGGTGAACTGCAACACCTTGGAGGATGGCAGGGCCATCACAAAATAAGAGATATAAAAGGCAAAGGTGACCAGGTAGGACTCAAAGGAGGTGAGCTCACAGGCCGTCCTCAGGTAGGGGATCAGCGTGGCGTTCAGCCAGGTGACGAACCCGAAAATGAAAAAGAGTACTCCGATAATGGTAATGGCAATAACATAATTCTTATTGCCGTTTTGCTCAGCTGTCATCGTTTCGTTTTTAAAGGTAAATAATCGATCTGTTAATAATCATCGTTCAGTGCGAAGACCGGTTTCCGGTTGATCCAGCGGCCGCGGGTGAAGTCGGGGAAGTATTGCGGGGCGCTGCCCTCGGCCAGCGAGCGTTCGGACAGGGGCGTGATGCTGCTCCAGGCGGCGGCATCGTATGCATCCAGCGGCGGCTCCACCTTGCGTTTGACCGACTCGACGAAGGCATGGTCGACAAAGAAGTCCATGCCGCCGTGGCCCGAGCCTGTGGCATATTCTCCGTATTTCTTCCACAGGGGGTGATCATATTTCGTAAGCCATTCGTTCATGGCTTCCCATTGATCATGACCTTTCGACTTCCCTTCGATATAGATACGCTGGCGATTGTAGTCGAAATCGGCCAGGCCGTTGGTACCCTGTATGCTGAAATCGAGGGAGTAGGGCTTGGGTGAGTTGGTGTCGTGGGTCACCAGGATGCTTTCGCCGTTGTAAGTGGTGATCAGTGAGGTAACCACGTCGCCCAGGCGCCAGTGCAGTTTGGCATTGGGATGGTCGGGGCCGCCGGCGGGATTGTTGACGATGTAGCGGTGCAGTCCCCTGCTCTTGGTGGCATGGGAGGTGAGGTACAGGAAGCGGTTGCCCCGGTTGATGTTTATCCAGGTAGCCACGGGCCCTACGCCATGGGTGGGGTAGAGGTCGGCGTTGCGCTTCAG
The DNA here is from genome assembly GCA_015486475.1 of Bacteroidales bacterium. Taxonomy (GTDB): domain Bacteria; phylum Bacteroidota; class Bacteroidia; order Bacteroidales; family VadinHA17; genus DRPN01. Next base: position 3,910 of record WFRO01000531.1, on the reverse strand, counting down.
GGAGTGCTGGGTGCGCCAGCGGGCCTCACCGTTGGCTCCTTCGCCGAAAGTGACACCGGGGTTGAATTTGACGCCGCGCAGGTCGTGACGGTAGCCGCAGCGCATGTGCAGCGGCTCGCCGAAGACGTTCTGCCGCACCATGTTGAGCACGGCCATCACATCGCGGCGGTAACAGACGTTCTCCATGATCATTGTGGGCACACCCGTCTCCTCATAGGTGTTCACCAGGTCCCAGCATTCGGCCAGGTTGGTGGCTGCCGACACCTCCACACCGGCATACTTGCCCGCTTTCATGGCTGCTACGGCCATGGGCGTGTGCCAGTTCCAGGGCGTGGCGATGATCACACCCTCCAGGTCATCGCGCTGCAGCATCTTCAGAAAAGCATACTCCCCATCATCATACACTTCGGGCTTGGGATATCCCGCCTTTGTCATCATGTTCAGGGCCAGGCCGACAGCCTTGGGATCAATATCGCAGATGGCAGGGATACGTACATCATCCCTTTTCATGACGTTACGAAGATGGCTTCTGCCACGTCCTCCCACGCCGATAAAACCGATGGATACCTTCCCTTCATCCTTTTTCTTGTTTTTGGATGAACGGGCATACGAAAGCTTGGGGATCAAGGTCATTCCCGCTCCCCCGATGGCCGTGTTCCTTACGAAGTTACGGCGGGGGAGTCCTTTTTTTTCCTGATGATTTTCCATGGCATATAATTTTATTTTGGATCCGGACGAAGTTCAACAGAGGAAAAACGCTGTAAATGTAAAAGAAATAGATAAAACATCAAAAGATTTATTGTTTTTTTAGTTCTAAAATATAAGAACTAAGAAAAATGTATTATCTTTGAAGTGGAAAATATAATGTATTGTATAATAGTGTATTATGAATACTGTTAGCGAAGATCATCTTAAACACCATATTGAGGAAGTAGCCAAATTATTTGAAATGATGCATTTTAACCCGATGCAGGGGAGGATACTGGCCTATCTTTCGGCAGGCGGGGAAACGGAAAAGACCTTTGATGAGATCGTTTCATTTTTCGGCACCAGCAAGAGCACGGTCAGCAATTCGCTCAATTATCTGATCTCGCAGAAACTGGTCGATTACAAGACCATCAGTGGCAAGCGGAAACGTTACTTTTATCTTACGGAAAACCTTCCGGAGGTATATGCCCGGCAACAACTGGAGGTGGTGCGGCTTCTGAAGGAGCTGTCGTACAAGACCATCACGCTGCAGAGCAGCCGGCAGAAGGAGCTGAACCGCATCATGCACGGCTGGATCGGCTTTGCGAACCATTTTGAGCAGATGCTGGAGGAACTGCTCCGGGAAAACAGAGAAGGTCATCCATAGCCAACCATAAATAATTACTGATATGAAAAGATCTGGAAATACACTGCGTTTCACCGCCTTTCTTTTACTGATACTGCTGACAGTATCCTGCAACAGGAAGACCAGGGACTACCTGCACGAGAGTACAACCGATTACAACCAACGCATGGAATGGTGGAAGGATGCCCGTTTCGGCATGTTCATCCACTGGGGGCCTTATGCGGTCTTCGGAGGGGAGTACAAAGGACAGATCGTCCACGGTGGCGCCGAGTGGATCATGTACACGCTGAAGATCCCGGTCAAAGAGTACGAGGAGGTGGCCAAAACCTTCGATCCGGTCGACTTCGATGCCGACAAATGGGTGCGGACAGCCAAAGAGGCCGGAATGAAGTACATCGTCATCACATCCAAGCACCACGATGGCTTCTGCATGTGGCATACAAAGCTTACCGATTATAATATAGTGGACTACACCCCCTTCGGCAGGGATGTGCTCAAAGAGCTCTCGGAGGCCTGTAAGAAAGAGGGGATGAAGCTGGGATTCTATTATTCCATCATGGACTGGCACAATCCGCTGGCCCACGGCGACAGTTTTCCGAAATACCGCGATGAATACATGAAACCCCAACTGAAGGAGCTGCTGACGAATTACGGCAAGGTGGCGGTCCTCTGGTTTGACGGGGAGTGGATCCCGGAATGGACGGAGGAGCAGGGCCGGGACCTTTACAACTTTGTCAGGAACCTGCAGCCGGACATCATCGTCAACAACCGTGTGGGCAAAGGCCGCAAAGGCATGGAGGGTATGAACAAGGGAGATGAGTATGCCGGCGATTTCGGCACCCCCGAGCAGGGGATCCCCGGCGGCATGCAACACTTTGCCTGGGAGACCTGCATGACCATGAACGGTACGTGGGGCTACAGCAGGCATGATACCAACTGGAAATCCCCGCAGGTGCTGATCACCGACCTGGTGGATATCGTCTCCAAAGGGGGTAATTTCCTGCTGAACGTAGGTCCCGATGCACGGGGCATTATCCCGGCAGCCAGCGTGGAACGGCTCAGGGAAATGGGCGGCTGGCTGGACGTGAACGGCGAGGCTATCTACAGTTCCCGGCCCTTTGCCTATTACCGGGAGGGGGAGAATATCCGTTTCACCATGTCGAAAGACAGTGCCCGTGTCTATCCCGTGGCCCTCGAATGGCCCGGCGAGGACCTGACCCTGGAGAGCGTCCTGCCGGATGATGATGCGACGATCAACATGCTGGGGGTGGAGACACCGCTGCGGTGGAAGATCAATGAGAACAGGGACCTGGTCATCGACATCCCTTCGTCACTGCAGGATGAAAGGAAGCGCCCCTGCCGTTATGCCTGGGCTTTCCGCATCCCGGGAAAGGCTTATTCCCTGGCGCCTCCTCCCGTGATCAGTACCACTTCGGGAGAAAGCGGCGACCGGATCCTCTTTGTGGATACGGTGACCGTGACCATCACCGTTCCCGGAGCTCAGGGCACCCTGCGCTACACCACCGACGGTTCATCGCCCGTACCGGCCTCACCGGCATACAAGGATCCCCTGACCTTTCAACATACAACGCTGTTGAAGACCAAGCTGTTCCGCAACGGCGTGAAAGGCAGCTTTAGCGCAACGGCCAACCTGGTCAATGCCCGCGAGGAACACCTGCCGGCCGTGCGGTATGCCTATTATGAAGGATCCTGGGATTCCCTGCCGGATTTCAGGAAGCTGCAACCGGTTCGTAAAGGATATGCCGACCGCATCGGCCTGGAACCGCTGCATCCGCGGGAAGATCATTTCGGGGCCGTCTTTTCGGGCGTGCTGGTCATCCCCAAAACAGGAAAATACACTTTCTCCCTGCGGTCGGATGATGGTTCGCGCCTCTTTTTGCATAATAAGGTGGTGATCGATCATGACGGACTGCATGGCTTCACGGCCCGCAAGGCGGAGCTTACCCTGAAAAAGGGAAGGGTGCCTTTCCGGCTCGAATATTTCGAGGCCACGGGAGGGGACGGCCTGCGACTGACCATTCAGCCTGCCGGGGCGGAGCAAGCCCTGCCCGCCGCCGCATTTTTTGAGAAACTATAAAACATACAAACCATAAAATACCAAGACAATGAAAGAGATAAAAGGAACGAAACGGTTACAGGGAGGTCTTCCCAAAATAGGGATCCGTCCCGTTATTGACGGACGCAGAAAAGGGGTGCGTGAGTCGCTCGAGGAGCAGACCATGGGCATGGCCCGCCGGGCAGCGAATCTTCTGAAGAATAACTTACGTCATCCCAACGGCATGCCCGTGGAGGTGGTCATTGCCGACACTACCATCGGCGGGGTGGCCGAGGCGGTGCAGTGCGAGGAGAAGTTCGAGCGCGAAGGGGTGGGGGTGAGCCTCACCGTGACCCCCTGCTGGTGCTACGGCACCGAGGTGATGGACACCCATCCCCTGCGGCCCAAGGCAGTGTGGGGGTTCAACGGCACCGAACGGCCGGGGGCCGTCTACCTGGCAGCCGCCCAGGCAGGATACAACCAGAAAGGGCTGCCGGCTTTCAGCATCTATGGGCATGATG
>WFRO01000530.1 GCA_015486475.1 Bacteroidales bacterium | reverse complement strand
TATTTTTCTACTGTTGGGAAAATGAAAATTTAACAGGTAAAAAATTGAAAAAAACAGGGAAATATTAATCTTATGTGCTCCGTCGGTTCCCTGGAAGGAGGGGAAGGGAATGGAATGGAATAATGGAATGTTGGAATGATGGAATGATGGAAGGATGGAAGGATGGAAGGATGGAAGGATGGATGAATGTTGAACACCGAACACCGAATGTCGAATTCTGAATGCTGATTTTTGATTTCCGCCTTCGTCACAACAAGTTGTGACTACGGACGGACAAGTTTGATTGATGAATGGGTTCACGCAGACGAAGGCAAAAGTATAAAGGCAAAAGGCAAAAGGAAGGTCAAAAGTCGAATGTCGAAGGGTCAAAGAGTATGAAGAGTGGAAAAAGTTAAGAGTAAGGAGTGAAGGAGTAAGGAGTAGGGAGCCAAAGCACTGTAGAGACGCGCATTCTGCGCGTCTTGATTATATGATGTATCAACCCCTGTATTATGAAATTATGCATGGACCATTGGGTCAAGGAGTGATAATGCGATGAAAGGAAATATTTTTGAATGCTGATTTTTGAATGGGAGACTTCACGCAGTCCTTCGATACGCCTGCGGCTACTCAGGAACCGGCTACGGCGGGCAAGGAAAGGAATGATATGAAAATACGTGTAAAGAAGCACGGCCGTGCGTCTCTATTAATTACTACCTAATTTCGTGAGCGTCCAGCCTTCGTTCCGACAGATACTTCGGCAGGAAAAGCATTCACGCATTATCGCATTATCGCTTCATCTCTTCATCCTTTGTCCGCCGTAGCCTCCGGCGAAGGCGGAGCTCATTGCCGGTTCCTGAGTAGCCGCAAGCATATCGAAGGACGGTTCCTGAGTAGCCGCAGGCATATCGAAGGACATCGCTTACTCTTCCCACTCTTCAACTTTTCAACTTTTCAACTCTTCAACTGTTCTTCTTGATATACTCCGAGGGGGACATGCCGTACATGGCTTTGAAGACTTTTCCGAAATAGTTGGGATCATTGAACCCGATCTCGTAGGCGATCTCGGAGATGTTCTTGTCTTCTCTGGAGAGGAGCAGGGCTGCAGCTTTGCGGATGCGCAGGCCCTGGATGAATTCCTTGATGGTCATGCCTGTGAGGGATTTCAGCTTGCGGTACAGACGGGTCTGGCTCATATTGACCGCCTCGCTGAGGGCGTTCACATCGAAGGAGGGATCGGACATGTTGGTCTCGACGATACGTATCACCCGCTGGATGAAGGTCTCATCGTTGCTGGAGATCTCCAGCTCGCGCTCGGCCCAGAAAGTATAATCCCTGAACTTTTTCTTGAATGATTCCCGTAACTGTATAAGGCTTTTTACGTGGGCTTTGAGCTCGCGGAAGACAAAAGGCTTGGTGATGTATATATCGGCTCCCTTTTCGAGGCCCAGGATCTTCTGGTCCTGACTGTTGAGGGCGGTCAGCATGATCACGGGGATATGACTGGTCTCCAGGTTTTTCTTGAGGTGTTCGGTGATATCGAAGCCGTTCATCTCTCCCGGCAGCAGCACATCACAGATGACGATCTCGGGGCTGGCCTCCTCGATGATCTTCAGCGCCTCCTCGCCGGTCTCTGCCTCCAGCACATTGTACTCGTTCTCCAGTCCTTTGACGATGAAATTGCGCAGGTCTTTGTTGTCCTCGATCACCAGGATCTCCGGCAGCTTGTTGCGGCTCAGTTTTTCCAGGACCCTGTTCCCGTCGTTCTGTTCCTCTTCGCCGGAAGTGACCGGGCTCTCTTCTTCCACAGCCGCAAGGTCGCCGGAAACATAATGATCCGGCCGTATCTCTGAGGTGTCTTCCAGATGTTTCCTGCCTTTCCTCAGCAGAACCACGAAGGAAGATCCTTTCCCCGGTGTGCTGCGTACGAAGATCTTCCCTCCGTGCAGCGTTACGACCTTCTCCGCCAGGTTCAGGCCGATCCCGATGCCTGCCTCTTTGTTATGCATGGGGTCGTTGATCTGGTAGAAACGTTCAAACACCTTCCTGAGCTTATCCTGCGGTATGCCCACACCCGTATCTTTCACCATGAAATAGGCATATTCTCCGGGCTGGTCCGTCTCGGCGGAGGTCAGGGGGAGGATGTCCGGATCGTTGGCATAGCCTGTGACGACACGGATGGTCCCGCCTTCGGGCGTGTACTTGAAAGCATTGGAGAGCAGGTTGGTGATCACCTCCTCCATCTGGTCGGGGTCGAACCAGAGCAGGATACTCTCATACAGCGACTCAAAACGGTAATCGATATTCTTCTTGTCGGCCAGATGGGTGAACACGGTGGCCTGGCTCCGGATGAAAGGCACCAGGTCGGTCTCCTCGATCTTCAGCAGGGCCTGCCCGGTGGAATATTTTCTGAATTGCATCAGCTTGTCGATCAGTTTCAGCAGTTTCTGGGCATTCTTTTCGATCAGCTTGTAATCCTGCTGCCGTTCCGCACGGCGGTAGTTGTCACTCTCCGACCTGAACTTTTCTATGAGGTTGAGGATCAGGGTGAGGGGTGTCCTGAACTCGTGGGAGATGTTGGTGAAGAACTGCAGTTTCATCTGGTTTGCCTCTTCGACCGCCAGCACCATCTTCTCCATTCTATCACGCTCCTTGCGTATCTGCCGGTTCATGTTCTCCAGTTCTGTGTTCTTGGCAGAGAGCACATCCCGCTGATGGGTGATCTCTCTTGTTTTGTTGCGTATGAGCATCTGCAGCTCTTCTTTCTGTTTACGCAACTGGCTGGTACGTATCACATACAACAAATAGGCGAGGAGCAGGATGAGGAAAATGATCAGCGCTCTGAACCACCAGGTCTGGTAGAAAGGCGGCGTGACGAGGAAGATGAGGGAGGCCCGGTTATTGCCCCACATACCATCATAATTGGATCCTTTTACTTCCAGGGTCATGGTGCCGGAGGGCAACTGATCGAACCGTATGCTGTTGTTGTTCCCCAGATCGATCCAGGTGGTATCCTTACCTGATAATCTGTATTTATAGAGGTTTTTGCCCGGGATAGCATAGTCCAGTGAGGCAAACTCCAGGTACACATCGCGGTCCGAGTATTTGAGAAAGATCCGGCGGGCCTTGTATATGGATTCCTTTAGAATGACATGTTTGTCGTATTTCCTGCCCGGCAGGATCTCCCGGTTGCTGACCTTCAGGGTGGTAAAGACGATCCGGGGGGTGGTGCCGGCAAGGGTGATGCTGTCGGGATGGAAAATATTGAAGCCGTTGTTCCCGCCGAAGAGCAGCGCACCGTCACGGGTCTGGTAATAGGCACCCGAATTGAACTCGTTGGCCTGAAGACCGTCCCGTTTATCGTAGTTGATGATCTTTCCGTTTTCGGGGTTGAAGCAGGTGATGCCCTGGTTATGGCTGAGCCACAGGCGCCCCTGGGGGTCTTCGAGCACCCCATAGATCACATCGTCGGGGAGTCCTTCGGGACGGGAATATTTCCTGAATGACAGGGTGGTTGGATCATATTTTATGAGGCCGCTGCCGTAGGTGCCTGTCCAGATGTTCCCTTTGTGGTCTTCCAGCAGGGAGAGGGTGTAGTTAAAATAAAAAGTGGTCGTATCGACAGTCAGAGAACGGTAACTGGAGAACGTCCCGGTGGCGGGATCGAACCGGTTGATGCCGTCGCCGGCGGTAGCCGCCCATATTTTACCCTGCCGGTCTTCAAGGATGGCGAAGATGCGTTCGCTGCCGGGTTGGGTGCCGGGGGAGTGGTTGGGATGATAGCTGAACCTGCCGTTGGCAGGATCGTAACTGATCAGCCCCTGGTTGGTGGTGCCCATCCAGAGGATGCCGTGACGGTCCTCATACAGGGAGATGACCGCCGTGCCCGGTGCTCCCGGTTCGTTCCGGAAATGATGAAGCCGGCCTGTGCGGGCCTGCCAGGCATAAAGTCCATCTCCGGAACCGATCCACAACGTACCGTCGTCAGAACTGTACAGCGAGAGAGCCATCTTGTTGTCCATGGTCTTCTTCAGCGGAGGGGATACCCCCAGAAAGGTAAAGGTGCGCGGGTTAAAGAGCGATATCCCCTGGATAGAGCCGATGTAAATGTTCCCCGTTGTTTTGTCCTGGGCAAAGCTTTTGATCTGGTTCAGGGGCAGGGGATCGCGGTCGGTAAGAGGGATCTTCGTGTGATGAAAACGGTTGATCACAGGATTGACCACACTTACCCCGCCATTGGCGGTGCCTATCCAGATAAAACCGTTGTCCTGAACAAAAATACTGCGTATGCTGTTATCGCTGAGAGACTTCTCATTATAAAACTCATGCCGGAACAGCTGTATTCCTCCGTTTTCCGGATCATATTTGATCAGGCCTTCATTCGCAGTACCCACCCACAGAGCTCCTGCCGGATCCTCCCGGATGGTCGTGATCTGAGGGCCCTGTCCCGGCAGATACTTTTTCATATCTACGTGTAGGAAAGATTCTGTTTTCCGGTCAAAACGGTAAAGCCCGCTTATGCTTCCTGCCCAGATCCTGCCGTGACGGTCTTCATACAGGGAGGTCATGGGATGGATCAGCCCGTTCCTCACCAGGGAATAATGGGTGAAAGTGCCGTCGGTCTCGTTGTATATATCCAGCCCCATGGAGGTGGCGATCCACAGCTTGCCCAGGTGATCGACCACCAGTCCGAAGATCATATTGTTGCTGATGGTGTGGCTGCCGCTGCCAGGGTCATGCAGGAAACGGGTGAAAGTGGAGTCCTTGCTGTTAAAACGGTTCAGCCCGTAGACGGTGCCGATCCAGAGATTATGTTCATTGTCTTCGGTGATGGCCCGTATGTAGTTGTTGCTCAGAGAACGGGGGTTGTCGGGGTCATGCGTCCATGAGGTGAAAGTGTCATTATGATCATCAAAGAGATTCAGACCGTTGAACGTACCGATCCACATCCTGCCGTGCGAGTCCACAAAGAGGGTCCATACCGAGCTGTTACTGATGCTGTGAGGGTCGCCGAACTGCTGCTTATAGGCTTTTATGCGGTAGCCGTCGTACCTGTCGAGACCGTCTTCCGTGCCGAACCAGATAAAACCCGTGCTGTCCCGGATGATGGCGTTGACGGTCGATTGTGACAACTGTATGCCGGGGGGAAGACCCTGGAACAATACAGGGCTCTGTGACGGGGCCGGCAGGGCGGTCACAGAGATCAATACCAGAAGAGCTGACAGGTAAGTTCTCAATGCTGAACAGGGTTTTATCAATGGGTTCGTTCGTCGGCCAGGTTTTCCAGGGTACCTTCTGTATAGGCGTTTATGACGTCGTTGATCTCCCGCAGCCGGGTGAGGATCACCTCCAGCCCGGCCTGGCGGAAGCTCTCGTAGGCGCCTCGGCCCATGCCGCCGGCCACCAGCACATCGCAGTCGGCCAGCTCCGCTGCCATCGAGGTATGCTTGTCACGTGCTTCCGCACCGTAACCGTGCCCCTCCGCTTCATGATCATGACCGTCGTGATGCGTTTCTTCCTGACGCTGGCGGGGATCGAAATGACCGGTACCCCGCTGCCGCATCTCCACAGCTATTGGATCACCCTCTTCAAAAGTGTAGATCTTATAATAAGGAGAACGGCCAAAATGCTGACTTACCGTCTCTCCATCCGTGGTGACAATGGCTATTTTCATTGAGATATGAGTTTTTAATTCCGGTCTGCAAACTTGCAAAATCCCGGGGAGATAAACAATGATCTTTCATGGAAATGTAGAGACGCCCGATCGGGCATATTCACATGTTTTTATCCCAGCTATCGCACAAGGAAGCTAAAGATCAGCTGAACTAATGGGTTAGCTGGGGTTGATACCGATCAGCAATGAAATGCGCTTGCGATTTCCTATTGCTGATTTTGGGTTTATATTTCTGATGCAGGTCCATATTTCATTCTTCGTATTTCGTAAAAATACGAAGGGTCTTAGTCAATTCTACGTTTCAGAATGAGTTAATTGTGAAAATAATGTCCCCGGCAAAAGCGATCATATTTTATTTTTCTATTGCTGATTTTGGGTTTAAATTTCATATTTTTACCTCCCCGAATGAACAAAATACCGGCCTTATGAAAACGAACAGGATCAATTCACGCCATGTACCCATATACCGGGATGCGGCTTTCGACCTGCGGGATGCGGATACGACGGAGTCCGCCTTCGATGCCGACAGCAGGGACCCGCTGCATATCCATGATTTTATCTATACACGCTACCGCAACCCTACCGTGATGGCTGTCGAGGAGCAGCTGGCAGAGCTGGAAGGCTCGGCCTGGGCTTTCCTCACCCAGTCGGGCATGGCAGCCATCGATACGGCGCTCTCTGTTTTCCAGGAGGCCGGCCGGCAGCGGCCCTGGCTTTTCTTCAGCGAGATCTACGGAGGCACCTACACATTCATCAACGAGGTGCTGGTGCGCCGCCGCGGACTGGATATACACTGGTTCACCGGCGCGAAAGATCATTACGATCTGCAGCAGCTGCGCCGCCTTCTGGATGAGCTGCACCCTTCCCTGCTTTATTTCGAGGCGGTCTCCAACCCCATGCTGACGGTGGCTGACGGCCGTGAGGTGATACGCCTGGCCAGAGAGGCGGGCAGCGCCGTGATCATCGACAACACCTTTGCCACGCCATATCTCTGGAAACCCCTCGACGACGGGGCCGACCTGGTGGTGCACAGCGCCACCAAGTACCTGTCGGGCCACGGCAACCTGCTGGCCGGCGTGATCTGTGGCAACGATACCGCTTTGGCCGGCGAGGTGAACGTCTACCGCAAGCTGACAGGCCACATGCTGGCGCCCGAGGAGGCGGCACGCCTGGGCGACCAGATGCTTACTTTCTCCGTACGCATGGAACGGCACTGCCACAACGCCCTGCAGGTGGCGCAGCTGCTGGAGAAACACCCCGCGGTGGAAAAAGTGTATTATCCCGGCCTGGAAAAACATCCCACGCATGCCGAGGCAGTGAGCCTCTTCGGAGACAAAGGCTTCGGCGGTATGGTCACCTTTGACATGGCCGGCAGTAATGAAGCGGAGAAAACAGAGAACCTGGACCGTTTCGTTAAAAAAGTGTCGGAAGCCATTACCCTTATGCCCACCCTCGGAAACACCGAGACCACCCTCCTGCCCGTGGAGGCAATATGGGGTGAGAAATACCCCGGACCGGGCCTGATCCGCATGTCAGTAGGGATCGAGGAGACGGAAGAGCTGCTGGAAGTGCTGCGAAAAGCGCTGGGATAGTGTCAGGTCAGCTTTAAATGGCACATTCCCCGGCCTCCATGCACCACTGACCAGGTAATAAGTGTGGAGTTGAAAAGAAGTTAAAAGTTAAAAGTGCACTAAAGTTAAAAGTTATTAGGCTGCTACGCAGCCGAAATTAGCCCCGACTGCGTCGGGACGAAATTATGTGGAAATTAGCTCCCTTCGGTCGCGAAATTAAGTAGTAAGGTACTGGGTACTGCCCGCCCGCCTGAACGAATTCATTCGGGCAGGGACGAATGTCCATTCTGACGGGGAGCTTCCTTTTGCCTTTTGCCTTTTGCCTTTTGCCTTAATAGTTTGGAGTGTGGAGTGCCTAGAGTTTGGAGTTGATTTCGCATTATCGCATTATCGCCTTATCTCTTCATCTCTTCATCGCTCCCTACTTCCTATTCCTTACTTTTCCCACTCTTTCCACTCTTCGACTCAGCTACCTGTTTCATGGCTTCCCTGATATAGACATCCATCTGCGGGAAAGGAATGGTGATGTTATTCTCCTTAAAGGCCTGCACGATGGCTGTGGCTACCTCACTGCGTACTGTCATCCCGCCGCTGAAGCGGGGATAGAAAAAGAGCAGACGGAAATCTACCGATGAGTCGCCGAACTCGTTGAACCAGACATAAGGGGGAGGGTCCTTCATAACCTCCTTGTGGGAGAGGGCGCATTCTTTCAGGATCTCCATCACCCGCACGGGATCGGAGCCGTAGGCCACCCCCACACGTATCTCCAGGCGCCTCATCTCATTGGAAAGGGTCCAGTTGATCAGCTCATTGGAGATCAGTTTGCCGTTGGGCACCACCACCTCGGAACGGTCATAGGCCTGGATGATGCTGGAGCGTATGCCGATATGCTTGACCACCCCTTCCAGCTCACCGACGGTGATATTGTCGCCTATGTGTATAGGACGCTCGAACAGGAGGATCAGCCCGGAAATAAAGTTGTTGATGATGTCCTGGAGGCCGAAACCGATACCTACACCCAGGGCCCCGAAGATGAAGGCCAGGTTGTTCATCTTCATGCCCGCAGCGCCGGCGGCAATGAAGAAACCGATGATGCCGATGGTGTACTTGACCAGCGTGGCGATCGACTCGGGAATGCCCCGGTCCAGGTGGAAACGTACCAGGACATCTTCCTCCAGCACCGTCTGGGTGATCCTGGCGATCCGCAGAGAGAGCCAGAGAACAAAGATGAAGAGCGTGATGTTCCCCAGCGTGACATCCAGGGTCCCTGCTTTGAAGCCAAAGTTCCAGACCGCCACGATCGCAGAGGCTGTTTGCTCTTTGAATCCGAAGAGGGCGACAATGGTGTACAGCCAAAACAGGAAGGTGAGCAGGTTCAGGAACAGGGTGGTCTTGTGGGTCAGCATTTCCCTGTTCTTGCTGATCGATTTGTAGCGTTCGGTCCACTTGCCATAAATGATGAACTCAAAAATACCTGCAATGGCAATGTTGGCCGTGTTGTAAAAGTAGATCGCGAAATAGATCCAGATATATGCCGTGACGATGTACTCCTGGAAATTATAGAACCCGAAAAAGGTAGCCAGGATGGTCGCGGACAGGAGGATAATGGTCAGATAATTGAAAAGTGTGACCAGCGTGCCGATCCATTTGCCGGGAAAGATCATCAACGCGATCGAATCCCGGTTATGCCTGGCGACCGTGATGATCAGGAAGACCGAGAGGACCATCAGGATCACATTGTTCAGCAGATAACCGTAAAAGAACAGTTCGCTGATATTGTCCAGAAGGAATACTGAGCTGATAACGTAAAAATATTGCCGGTGATTGCGGGGCAGCATGGCCGGCACCAGGATGAACAAGGGGATCAGGGTGAGGGTGTACAATAAAATGTACAGGTCATGGGGCGCGGAAGTCAGGATGAGTCGGGCTGACAGTAGGGACAGGAAGAGAGAGGTCCACAGCGGCCGGGCGACCAGAATGAGGGTTTTCTGTATATAGGAGTGTTTTCTTGCCTGCCGGATCTCGCTATCTTTGTGCTTGTCAAGAAAGTAAAGAATGAAATACAGCGAGAGGAAGATGAGCAGGATCCACAACAGATCAAAACGTTTGTTGTTGAGATAGTCCTTTATGGGAGGCAGGCTGGAGGAGATATTATTCCCGATATTCCCCATGAAAGGGTAGCCCTGTGCTTTGCCTGAGATCACTTTAAAGAGAGAGGGCCCTTTGCTGCTGAGCAACATTTTCTGCTTCTTCTTCAGCTCCTCCTGCAGGGTCCTGAGGGTTCTGTTGATACGTATGATCTGGTTGGATACATCCTGCAAAAGGCCCATGAACACCAGGCTCTTTCGTTCCAGGGTGTCGCGCAGGTTGCTCGTATTTAACAGAAAACTGTCCAGGACAGCCTTGTTCTCAGGCGAGAGGTCCTGGCCGTTGACCGCTATGCTTTTCTTCCAGAGGTTCAGAAGGTGGTTCGTTACCGACAGCTTTCCCTGGAGGGTTTCCAGATGGTCTTCCAGCAGGGTCTGCTGTTCAATAAGTTTTTCCTTTTGTTGTTGCCACAGGAAAATGAGGTTCTCCAGAGCTTTCTGCTGGAGGATGCCGGTATCGGTGTGGGCCATCTTCTCGCTGAAACGGTCGATCTCCGTGAAAATGGTGTCCAGGTCTTTTTTCAGTTCGGAGATCCCGGCGGTGGTGATGACGCTGCTCCGGATCTCCTGCAGGGTGGTGAAGGCCGCAGGCAACTCTCCGGCAAAACGTGTGGCCGGGATCAGCTCTTCAGCCTTTTTGACAGTGTCTTCCGGAGTTTTGTCCTGGGCGTTTAGGGTCAGCATCCCAGCCATCAGGAAGAGAAGAAGGGAGAAAAGGATCTTTTTTCTACCGGTCGGAAAATAAAATGTAAAGATGCGGCCAGCCATGAGGATGAACTTTTTATTGCAGAAAGATAGTAAAAAGTTCAGATGTTAAGTTGATAAGTGCCGCAAATCGAGATTTGCGAGCATCCTCGAATTTCCAGTGGATCGGAGATCCAGGAAATTCGGGATTGATAAGTTGAAGAGTTGAAGGGTTTCTGAAATTTGGAATTCATCATTCTTATCCGGCAATCTGCGTCCTTTGCGTTTTCCTTTGTGTCCTTTGCGTGAAGCCTCAAATCAGAAATCAGAAATCATTATTCCAGCTTGTCTTTCAGGAATCGGGCCAGGATATCCACGTCGAGGCGTTTGGCGACGATCTTCTTGTCGCGGTCGAGGACATAGATCACCGGGGTGCTGTACACATCATAATAGTCCCGGAAACGGGTGAGCTGATACGGATCCCACGCATTGATCCAGTCGAGGTAGTCATGCTCCTCCAGATATTTCTTCCATACCTCTTTGTTATCGTAAATATAGATGGTCATTACCTCCAGACCTTTGTTTTTGTACTTTTCATACAGGCTATGCAGTTGCGGGATGGCTTTCTTGCAATGTCCGCAGTTGGGATCCCAGAAAAAAAGGACGGTATAAGGGGCGTCGATCTCGTAAAGATCAACCCACTGACCGTCGAGTGTCTCCATCTTCAGGTCGTGGGCTTTGCGGCCGATGAGGGTGGGTTTGATATGATCTACCCGCTCCTGAAGCTTGGTGAGCAGGGTGGAGTCGGCCCAGGGTGTTTTGCCGGCCAGGTAATATTTTTCGGCGATGTGGACATACACCGCGTCCAGGCCCATGATCTTCGCCTGCTGGTAATTGTTCAGCAGCCAGATGACCACATACTGATACACCTTGTCGTTGCCCTGGGCCCTCGCGATGATGCGATCCACCGGGGGGATGAGCGAATCTGGCGTTTGCACCAGGATGCGGTTGAAATACTGGTTCAGGCGGTTGTACAGCACCGGCGACCTCAGCAGCCGCGCGTCGGAGAAGTCCACCCCGTCGAAATAGTGATCGCGCAGATAACCGTAACGTCTTACCCACAACAGGGAATCCCTGTTGGGCACATCTTCCGCTATCTTAATGTCCGGCACATCAGGCGGGGTCATCGCCGCCACCAGATGGGCCACGAAGGTGCCGGGATGATCCGCGATGAACGCTTTGTTGAGCGCTTCGGTCTGCCGGTTGATGGCATCGATCTGCTCCTGGATCACCTCCGTCGAATCGGCATGGCCCTTGTTCATCCGCAGCCGCTTATGCAGACCGTACAGCTGCTTGTTGAGACGGGAAAGTTTTTTCTGGTAGCCCAGAAAATCTTCGTTGTCTTTGGATCCCTTGAACTTCAGCGTATTGAAGAAATCCGTGGTGTCGGTCTCGATGGTGAAGAAACGGTTGTCCTCATCCACCAGAAACTCCAGGTACTGCATGTTGGGCATGACCAGCAGGTACACCCCGCCCGGCAGGGTGTCGGTGCCCTCAAAAAAACCTTTTCCTTTGGCGTCCAGCCGGAGGGTGTCCTCCACATAGTTTTTGTTGGCAAAATGATATCCCAGGTAAACCTCCCGGTTCGGGAGATGAGGGATGACCACCCCGATGCGGTAATATGGTTTTCCTGGTCCGGCCGACAGGAGAGGGGCGATGAGCAGCCCCAGGAGCAGGGTCAGCAGGAAACGGTCTTTTTTTATGATCTGGTCCATGGGTCGTAGTGCCTTTTTTACGTTGTGACTGGAACGCCACAAATTTGGTGCCTTTTTTCCAGAGATGCAAGAAGAGGGGAGGGAATGTTGGAATAATGGAATGTTGGAATAATGGGAAGATGGAATATTGATCGATGAAGAGATAAAGCGATGAAGAGATAAAGCGATGAAGCGATGAAGCAGAAATCGAAAAATAACTCTAGGCACTTCACACTAATAAAGCAGAATGAAATGATGGAATGCTTTGCCCGACGTAGCCTCGGTCCCTGAGTAGCAGCAGGCGTACCGAAGGGTGGCAGAGGCGGGATGGAAGGATGGAATGATGGGAAATAAATTTTGATTGTTGATTTTTGAATTTTGATTGTTGAATGGGTTCACGCAGAGGACGCGAAGAAGAGCGCAATGTGCGCAAAGAAAGGCAAATGGAATGGCGAACAAATAATAAGCAGCACTGTAGAGACGCGCATTTGCGCGTCTTGATCATTTAATATATCAACCCCATGATTGTGGAAAATGATGTGTCACAGGTGTAAAAACAAAAAAAGCAGACAGTTGCCTGTCTGCTTTTCTGTATGCAAATAAAGTGTCTCTATTGTTTTATGAACCTCCCGGAAAAGTGATCTTTACCGCTCTCTACTTTCAGGAGATAAACCCCTGCCGGCAGTCCGGAGACATTGATGCCGGTGTGGTTCTGTGTAGCCATGCCATCCGTCACCAGGGACCCCTGCATATTGTAGATACTGTAATGGAAGGACTCTTTCCCGGTCACTGTCAGATAAAGCACATCTGCTACAGGATTGGGATACATGTGCGTTTCCAGGGAAACCACCCTGCTTACTCCGGATGGTGATTCCGGATAGTAATAATAGGTCTTCGACGTGGTTGCATAAGCACTGGCTTCGCTATCATATTCCATGACCTCCATGAGCATCAGGCGGTCGTCTTTATCGTAAGTCCATTCTACCATTTTTACAGGTGTCCAGGTGTTGCCGTCAGCACTGGTGAGGGTCTCTTCACTGACCGTCTTACCACTGGTTTCATCATACAGGGAGATAACCCGGGTCTGATTCCCCGTGGGCTGGCCTTCCTCATCATACAAAATTGTTGTTGCGGTGCGTTTATTGACACTGTAGTTATATTCCGTTTTGCTCTTCAGCTCATCCAGGCCTGTATTGATCTGCCTGAAAGCTTTTATGTTCAGCTTAATGCGCCGGGCATCTCCGTCCTCATTGACGAACCATTCGGCATAGTGTTCTTTCAGGTCTTTGAGATCCACGGTTACACTTTCGTTGTTGTCACCGTTCAGGATCGCCTGGAGATCCTTGCCGGCCACACCTGTCAGCAGATAGGCTGTGTCCTGCAGGACAGGTCGCGCAAAAACCAGCACCGAATCCATGTCATCCGGTACCTTGTATTGGGCCAGGTCTGCTTCTTCTGCAGATGTCTTCACCCGGAATGCAACATTCAGGAAGATATTTCCTTCTGTCTCACTGATCAGGCCGTCCGTTTCATCGACCGTTGGAGCTTCATGCAGGATCTTCACTGCTTTGACGTTCAGGTTGACCAACACCGGCTGGTCTTCACTGTCATTGAACCATTCCCAATAGTCGCCACGCAGCTGCGAGAGATCAATGGTCTCCTTCTCATCGTTGTCTCCTGTGAGTACCTGGTCGAGGGTCTTTCCGTTGACACCATGCAGGTTGATGCGCTGGTTCTCATCGCCGTTGTTGATATATACGCTCAGGAAATCAACATTGTCCAGGGTGTATCCTTTCAGATCCTCCAGTGTAGCGTGGGGACGGAGCAGGTAAGCGGTGTTGAGATATTCATCCCCGCCGGTGCTGAGAAGATCTTCTGTGACCTCCACCGGAGCTGTGTTGCCCAGGTTGAGCATGGCCTTTACATTGAGCCGTGCCAGCACGATCTTGCCCTTGGATGTGTAGAACCACTCGCCGTAATCATGCCGCAACTGGTTCAGGTCTATTACCACATTGTCGCGGTTATCACCGTCCAGCAGGGCTGCCTTGAGGGTCTTGCCTTCGACGTCATACAGACTGATGCGCTGATCTGAGGAGCCGTCATTGATATAGACATTGATCCAGGTTACCGTATCCGGCAGCGTCACGGCAGCCAGATCATCGGCAGTGGCATCGGGAAGGATATTGTACGTGTTGGAGATATAACCGTCCGTCTCTCCCGTGCTGATCAACATCTCACGGATCACTATGTTGTCGGTATAGGAGGTGATGTCCTGTACCGCTTTGACATTTGTCCTCACCAGTTTGCGTTGTCCCTCTTTGTCGTAAAACCACTCTTTGTAATCCATCTTTAACTGGCTGATCGAAATGCCGTTCTCCGTGAGTACTTCATTCAGGGTTTTTCCGCCGCCGCCGGGGATGTCCACGCGGCCGTATGGAGCCTCCGGATCGTCGGGATCTTCCTTCAGATAAACATTTACCCAGTCGATGTTGTCCGGCAGGACCACCTTATCGAGATCGTCGGGGGAGGCCGCTCCTTTGACAAGATAAGCTGTGTTTTTATACTGATCCTTCTGCGTCGTACTGTAAAGATCATCATGCATGATCACCACCTGCCTGAGGTCAAATAACATAGATTCTTTCAGGTTGCAGTTGATCAGGGTGAGATCATTGCCTTTATACATATAAAACCACTCCTTATAATCATCCCGTAGTTGGGCAGGATCAATCGTGATCTGCTCGTCATTGTCGCCATTCAGCACGGCTTTGAGCGTTTTTCCGGCTACCCCGTGGAGATTGTACCGGATATCCTGGGATCCGTCGTTTACATAAACATTCAGAATCTCTGTGCTGTCATTAATAAGGTAGTCTTCCAGTTGGTCGAGGGTAGTGCCCGGTTCTATTTTCCATGCAATATTGGCATAATTGGTCGATCCCGAAGGATTTTGGGTGTATAGCCCTTTATAGCTTTTGACCATCACCTTTGGGATCCAGTTGTATAGCGAACGGCTTACCGGC
Organism: Bacteroidales bacterium; assembly: GCA_015486475.1. Taxonomy (GTDB): domain Bacteria; phylum Bacteroidota; class Bacteroidia; order Bacteroidales; family VadinHA17; genus DRPN01. The sequence goes on along the minus strand of WFRO01000530.1, from coordinate 1,183 downwards.
TGGTCACCCCCGGAATAGTCATAAACGATCTTGCGTACACCCTGCCAGTATGATGTATAAACGGAGATATCCACCGAGGAAGGGTTGCCATTGGTGTTATAATTGTATTCCTTCATCAGGCTTTTTTCCCATTCCACATCGGAGGGAATGCCTTCGTTTATGTTTTTGTAGTAGATCTCACGGGCGAGGGTCTTGTCAGTGTTCCAGGTGTATTCGACCTTTTTGTCACCTATATGGTTGGTATTCAACTCCTCCATGGCAATGCGGTTTCCGTTATCATCGTATGTACATATACGTTCCCCCGCGAACAACCACATAGCATTGTTCCAGGCAAAGCGCGACAAGTGGGTCGGCATCCCTGCATTATTGTATGCGTCATAATGGGATTTTTCCACCGGAACCGAATCAGTGGCAGAAGTGAAGTTGTAAAGAATTGTGGAGTCCAGCTTGGTGACTTCCTGAGCCTGTACCAGCCCTGTAAGCATTACTGCAGCAAATAATAAAAGTAAATTTCTTTTCATAACTGATTGGATTTTGATTAAACATGAAAATGAATACTGTTTGCAAATATATGATATATTTAGATTAAGTCCAAATAAATGATAAAATACGAAGGAATAATGGAATGATGGAAGGATGGATTATTGGGGAATGAATTCTGATTTTTGAATGGGAGGCTTCACGCAGAGAGCGCAAAGAGGAGTGCAATGAACGCAGAGAGAAGAAGGACGAAGGATGATCGTCGAACGGTCAAAAAGTCGAGGAGTTGGAAGAGTTTGAAAAGTGGAAAGAGCCGGAGATGAGCAGGTGAGCTATGAGCCATGAGACCCCGGAGGGGTCGTAATATAGTAGCCGCAGTCACGCCTGCGGTAATAAAAGCATCCCCCCATATCCCAACCCCGCCTCGCCTTCGCGTAGCCGCTACGGCGGAGCAAGGGCGGGGTTGAAGAAAGATGTTTGACGAACACCGAACACCGAATAACGAACGCCGAATGCTGAATTCTGATTGCTGATTTCCGCCTTCGTCACAACAGTTGTGACTACAGACGGACAAGTTTGATTGATGAATGGGTTCACGCAGTCCTTCGGTACGCCTGCGGCTACTCAGGAACCGTCCTTCGATACGCCTGCGGCTACTCAGGAACCGTCCTTCGATACGCCTGCGGCTACTCAGGAACCGTCC
>WFRO01000529.1 GCA_015486475.1 Bacteroidales bacterium | reverse complement strand
GAATGATAAACCCTAATGTTTTCATATCATCATGAACAAATTCTTTAAGCGCATCACCATGGCATTCTTTGCAACAGCATCCCTTCTGGCGGCCTCCACTGCCGTCGCACAGGAATATCTTATGTATGTCGGCACCTACACCACCTGGAAGGAGGGCGGTAAAGGGATCTACCTCTACCGTTTCGACACACAAACCGGCAGGATCACTTATGTGGATGTGACCAAAGGGATCAAAAATCCCTCTTTCCTCATCACCGGTCCCGGGGCCCGTTATCTCTTTGCCGTCAATGAGCTGGGCAACCGCCAGGGAGGGGTCTCCTCCTTTTACATCAACCGTCCCGACGGTCATCTCACGCTGATCTCCTCACAACCCACTGACGGGGATGACCCCTGCCATCTCTGTCTCTCGCCCGACGGCAGCACACTCTTCACGGCCAACTACAGCGGAGGCAACGTCACCGTCTTTCCCGTCACGGAGGGCAGCCGTATCGAGCCCCACAGCGCCATCCTGAAGCACGAGGGTCGCGGCCCCGATGCCTCCCGCCAGTTGGGACCCCATCCCCATGAGGTGGTGATCGGTCCTTCCGGCGATCTCCTTTATGTCCCCGACCTGGGGCTGGACAAGATCTTCCGCTACCGTCTCCGTGGCAGCGAAAAACCGGATCCTGCCGATCCGCCTTCCCTCTCCACTCCCCCGGGAGGAGGGCCCCGTCATCTGGTCTTCTCGCCGGATCAAAAGCACCTGTATGTCCTGCTGGAGATGGGATACGCGCTCGTCCATTTCAGCCGTCCCGGCCCCAAAAGTCCCTGGACCCAGCAGGAGACGGTCTCCCTGCTGCCGGCCGGAGCCGACGCCACCGGCAACACCGGCGGCGAGCTGGTCATGACCCCCGACGGGAAATATATCTATGCCTCCAACCGGGGGCACAACAGTATCTCTCTCTTCAGTATCGATAAAGCCGGCAAGCCCGTCCTGCGAGGCAACTGGCCCTGCGGAGGAAAGACTCCCCGTTTTTTCACCCTGGACCCTTCCGGAAAATTCCTGCTCGTCCTCAACCAGGACACCAGCAACATGGCCCTTTTCCGGAGGAACCAGGATGGTTCCCTGGAACCTGCCGGCGTTGACATCTTCGTCCCCAAGCCGGTATGTGCTGTTTTTGTGCCCGTGAAGTGACTTTTGGCACAGTATTTGATCTTTATGTGGTACAGGCAATCTTCCACATATACTTGAGTCACTCAGGGCAGCCAGGCGTCAACAACACCTGGCTTTATTTTTTTATGCAAGGATACATCTCCGTTCATTTTCGTATTTTTGCACTTCCAAATAAAAGAGACAAGGATCATGCTGAAGGTATTCAACACGCTTACGCGCAGAAAGGAAGAGTTCAAGCCCCTCAATCCGCCCCATGTGGGGATGTATGTCTGCGGACCCACCGTTTACGGTGATGCCCATCTCGGGCATGCCCGGGCGGCCATCACCTTTGACCTGCTTTTCCGCTACCTGCAGCATCTGGGATACAAGGTACGTTATGTACGCAACATCACCGACGTGGGGCATCTGGAGAACGATGCCGATTTCGGGGAGGACAAGATCGGCAAACGCGCCCGTCTGGAGCAGCTGGAGCCCATGGAGATCGTGCAGCGCTATACCAACGGCTATCATAAGAACATGGAGCAGCTCAACACGCTGCCTCCCAGCATAGAGCCCCATGCCTCGGGACATATCATCGAGCAGCAGGTCTTTACGGAGAAGATCCTGGAGAACGGCTATGCCTATGAGTCGAACGGCTCGATATATTTCGACGTGGAAAAATACAACCGTGACCATCACTATGGCAAGCTGTCAGGCCGTAAGCTCGAGGACATGATCAGCAATACGCGGGAGCTGGAAGGGCAGGAGGAAAAACGCCATCCCTACGACTTTGCCCTCTGGAAGAAAGCCACGCCTTCCCACATCATGAAGTGGCCCTCCCAATGGGGTGAAGGTTATCCCGGCTGGCACATCGAATGCTCCACCATGAGCACCAAATACCTGGGGGACACCTTCGACATCCACGGCGGTGGCATGGACCTGCTCTTCCCGCACCACGAGTGTGAGATCGCCCAGTCGACGGCCGCCCTCGGCAAAGAGTCGGTGCGTTACTGGATGCACAACAACCTGATCACCATCGACGGCCAGAAAATGGGCAAGTCGCTGGGCAACGCCATCTCCCTCAACGAGATCTTTTCCGGCAGCCACCGTCTGCTGGAGAAGGCCTATTCGCCCATGGCCATCCGCTTCTTCATCCTGCAGGCCCATTACCGCAGCACCCTTGACTTCTCCAACAGGGCTGTACAGGCTGCAGAGAAAGGCATGGAAAGACTTTTCGACGGCATGGAGACCCTCGAAAAGATCCGGCCCGGAACAGAGAACACCTATGATGTTGAGGTGCTGAAACAAAGATGTTACATGGCCATGGATGACGACCTCAACACGCCGGTGCTGATCGCCCATCTTTTTGAGGGGGTGAAGAATATCCACCTCATCGCCTCCGGCAAAGGATCCCTCACAGAGG
>WFRO01000528.1 GCA_015486475.1 Bacteroidales bacterium | reverse complement strand
TCCGAAAACAGTGAAATCGTAGGCAAAGACGTATACCAGCCTGCCGTCGATCTTGCCATAACCCGAAACGATACCGTCGCCCGGGATCTTCTGCTTTTCCATACCGAAATCGGTACAGTGATGTACCACCAGCTTGTCTATCTCGACAAAGGTGCCGGGGTCAAGCAGGATATCGATACGTTCACGGGCTGTTTTCCGTCCGGTTTTATGCAGTTTCTCGATCCGCTCTTCTCCGCCTCCCAGCTCGGCCTGTCGGTTCTTTTCTTCCAGGATCCTGAATTTATCTTCAAGTGTTGACATAATAGTAACCTTTGTGATGAATGGATGATGAATGGTCCCCAACCTGAGAGCAGGTGTCTACTCCAGGGTGATCAGTACCTGGTTCCCTTCGATGTTATCTCCTTCTTTTACGTTGACCTTCTCAATGCGGCCGTCTTTGGGAGCTTTGTATTCGCTCTCCATTTTCATGGCCGAGATGATGATGACCGTTTCCCCTTCCTTGACCTCCTGGCCCGGCTTGACGGGAATACCTACAACCTTGCCCGGCATGGGGGAGGAGATATGATTGATGTTGCTGGCCAGCTTCCCTTTGCTGTGGTTGCGCTGGTAGCGTATCTCGGCATCGACGATCTGGATATCCCAGTCGTGGCCATTGGTCTGCACGGAGTAGTTGTTCTTCTTTTTATTCCGGGTGATCTCCATCTCATAGGATTTTCCCTTGTGCAGGATGGAGTAGATGCCGGATTCCATTTGTTGCAGGTCGATCTCATAGATCTTACCGTCGATGGAGGCCGTGATAAAATGACCATTCCTTTCCAGGATCTCAGCCTGGACGGTCCTGCCCTTGAGTTCTATTTCCAAAGGAGTCATGTCGTTGTGTTCAGATACGTGAAAGAACTGCCTGTTTTCTGCCAAAGTCACGCCAGGCACTCCGGAATTCAGGGATAGCCGAGGTCTCATCAATGGTGGCTTTCCTGTCCTCCAGGTATTGTATCAGTGCCGTTATGGCTGCCAGGTCCTCCACTTCTTCTTCTTTGGGGGTGTGTTCTTTGGCAAAGAGTTCTTTCCGGTATGTTTCTATGAAGTGGGTATTATACAACTCTTCCTGAAAATGTTTGTTCTTCATGATCTTCTTCAGGAAGGGGATGGAGGTTTTCACTCCCACGATGCGGTATTCGTTGAGGGCCCTGATCATACGTTGAATGGCTTCTTTGCGGTTTGCGCCGTAGGTGATCAGCTTCGAGATCATCGGGTCGTAATAGATGGGGATCTTGTAGCCCTCGTAGACATAGTCGTCCACCCTGACGCCCGGACCGTGGGGTTTTCTCAGTCTTCTGATCTTCCCCGGTGAGGGCATAAAGTTCTTATTGGGGTCTTCCGCATAGATCCTGCACTCTACGGCATGACCTTTTTGGCAGACATCTTCCTGGGCATAGTTCAGTTTTTCTCCCTGGGCGATGAGGATCTGCTCTTTCACCAGGTCGATGCCCACCACCATCTCGGTGACGGGATGTTCCACCTGCAGGCGGGTGTTCATCTCCAGGAAGTAATAGTTGAGGTTGTCGTCCACGAGGAACTCGATGGTGCCGGCCCCCACATAGTCGACGGCACGGGCGGCAGCTATGGCAGTCTCTCCCATCTCTTCACGCAGTTCCGGGGTCATCAGGGGCGAGGGGGATTCCTCGATCACTTTCTGATGACGGCGCTGCACCGAGCATTCCCGTTCTCCCAGGTGGATGTAGTTACCATGCTGGTCGCCGAGGATCTGGAACTCGATGTGATGGGGAGATTCGATATACCTTTCTATATATACGGCATCATTCCCAAAGGCGGTACCCGCTTCAGAGCGGGCGGCCCGCAGGGCACGCATCAGGTCTTCCTCTTTATATACCAGGCGCATGCCTTTGCCGCCGCCGCCGGCGGAGGCTTTCAGCATGACCGGCAGACCTGTTTCCCGGATGATCCGGCGGGCTTCTTCTTCACTGCTGATAACCTGCTCGGTACCCGGTACTACCGGAACGCCGGAAGCGATCATCTTCTTACGGGCTGTGATCTTGTCGCCCATGGTACGGATGGCTTCCGGGTCGGGGCCGATAAAGATCAGCCCGGCGGCTTTTACCTTCTCGGCAAACTCCGCGTTTTCGGATAAGAACCCGTAACCGGGATGGATCGCATCCGCACCGCTCTTCCTGGCTACTTCCAGGATCTTGTCCATGTTCAGATAGCTCTCTGACGAGGGGGCCGGCCCAATGGGGTAGGCCTCATCGGCAAAACGCACATGCATGGCATAGCGATCGATATCTGAGAAGACGGCAACGGATTGGATTTGTAACTCCTTGCAGGATCTGATGATACGAAGCGCGATCTCGCCCCGGTTAGCGATCAGAATCTTTTTAATCATAATGTTACCTAAAGGTTTGACGAAGCAAAGATACTATTTTTGAGAAAAAAAAAACTGAAATGGCAGAAAAGTGCATATCCGGGAGGAGGAGCTGCCCTTGCCATATCCTGCCTTTTCACTGAATCTGTGTTGATTACCAGCGAGATAGATCTGTAAAGGCAAGTTATTAACAATTGTTAATAACTTTTGTTCGTTTTTTGTGGATTACAAACCCTAAAAAAACTTGCAGGGAAGTGGGAAGGTGCATATATTTGTACCTACCAAGTGAGAGATAAAAGGCTGGTTCGAGAAGCTTCGGGTTTGGAAAGGGAAGTTTCGCAAGAGGCCGACCGGAACGAACCCCGCTCGACAAAGCCGCTCACAGAAGGTCCGGTGGACCATGGGCCAGCCCGCAAGGGCAAGGAAGCCCGGGAGGAAACCCGCAAGGGGGACCGACCGGAGGACCGGTCCGGGGAAAGCCGGAAACAAAGTGACGTTCTTTGGAGAGTGTGCTTCGAAAGGGGGAACAGGGAAGGCCCCGCCGGCAACGGCAGAGCCCAACCGGGTTCCACTTCAGGTCGCAAGGCTCCGGCCACGCGGCAGGAAGCCCTTTAAAGAATCACGGCGGAGGATATAAGGTCTGAAAAGGGCTGAAAGTCCAAAACCGGGAAGCCGAGTGGCTCCGACGAAAGAAGGAGCTGCGGAGCGGAAGCCACAATAACTGTAGCTTGGCCCGCGACCGGTATCTACGGATCCGGAAACGGGAAAATGGGAAGGGTTTCGTCCTGAAATGCTTCCCATTTTTGTTTTTATAAAGGCGATCCCATGTGTTTTACCGTTGCCATCGACCTGGTACGTGAGGAACTGGAAAATGAGTTCCGGGTTTCTTTCCCGGCCGGCCTTCCTTTTGAGCCGGCATATTATTTCTCTGCCTTTGACCATCCTGCGCTGCCCGTGATCACTTCCGAAGATCCCGGCAGGGTCGTGCTCTCCCGCTGGGGACTGATACCCCGATGGGTGAAAACGCCGGATCAGGCGCAGGAGATACGCAACAAGACCATCAACGCCCGCTCGGAAACCATCACAGAAAAACCCTCCTTCCGCCATCTGGCCGGAAAACAACATTGCATCCTGCCGGTCACGGGCTTCTACGAATGGCATGATCACTACGGTAAGAAGATCCCCTATTATCTTTCCCCGAAAGAGGGACGTGCCCTGGCCCTGGCCGGCCTGTACGACCGGTGGACCGACCGCGAAACGGGTGAAAGATGGCACACTTTCACGCTGCTGACCGTCCCGGCAGGTCCTCTGCTGGCCCGCATCCACAATACCCGCAAAAGAATGCCTTTGATCTTACCGGCGGACAAAGGCAGGAAATGGCTGGAGAGCCGCAAGCTATCCGTTACTGCTTCCTCCGGCGTCGAAATGTTGCCGGAAGAAAAGCTTGCCTTTTATCCGCTGGCTCCCGGACTGAAGAAAAAAGCGACGGATCCCCGTGATCCGGCTATCCTGCAGCCGTATGATCCCGGTTTTGATCCCCTGAACGATACGCTTTTTTGAAGATCTGAAGAAAAAAGATATTGAACCCAGATTACGCATTAGGAAGCTAAGTCTTAGCTGAGCTAATGCGTTAGCCGGAGTTAACTTAGCGCAGCGATCTCATGAGCGCAGCGAATAATCCCGATCCAGTGAAATATAAAACGGATTATGACGAACCCAAGGTACCCTTAACCCTACGCGCCCCCTCGGTCCCCTAAAGGGGAAGTCCACCCACAAATCACATAGATAGAGTGGGCAAGGGTCCCCCCTTCAGGGGGTCAGGGGGGCGGGCGGGACAAGCTTGATAGTTTCTTGTTTTATGGTTGACTTGGGTAAAGATAGGATCAACAATAGAGAAATGCACGGGCAAGCCCAGGAAGTTGATAAGTTGATAGGTTGATAAGTTGAAGAGTTAATTGAAATAGAAGAGAATTGTTTTAGCATTATTGATATTGGACGGTCATAATTATGCCCCCATCCGGCTGTTCAGGATGATCTTTATGACCAGCAGGAGCACTTCCAGCACCAGGAACACAAAAAAGAAGGTCCGGGCCACGATGCGTTTCCATTTCGGCGTCCGTTGCTTCCTGCGCCAGCCTTTGACCCAGAACCACAGGAGCAGCACCAGCCCGATGGCCAGGATCAGCCAGAGATGCTCCATGAGTTTGTATATCCGGGACACCTGCCGCATCCCGAAAGCTGTGTCCAGCACCCATACACAGTCGTCCGTGAGGGTCTGTCCGTTCTGTTCTCCTTCCACATGAATGGCATTGTTCCCTTCTTTTAATGTAACCTCTTCCCAGACGGCCGTACCGTTCACAGGGATCCGGGTGCCAATGATCTGCCCGTTGACCCGTAGGGTCACCTCCGGCAGGTTGCTGTACACCTTCACGTCTGTCCGCTCATGGTACCGGAAGAGGAAGCGCCGGGAGGTGATATACAGCACGGGCTCATCGTTCCAGATGGCTTTGTAGAAGTAAAAAGCGTCCTTTTTGGTTTTCCTGTCAAAGGTGACCAGTCCTTTGTCGTTGATGCCGTCATGATCTCCCTCGCGCCGGAAGGCTGAGCTGAAGTCGAACATGTTCCATACGAAGGTGCCCCACACCCAGGGACGAGTGTCAAAGACCTTCATGTTCTCCTCATGGTAATAGCTTTCCCACTCTTCCGGGTGGGGGGACCCGAACGGATCGGGGCGTTTCAGCCTGCGGGTATGCTGATGGATGCTTCCGCCGGCGCCGTATTCACTGATGCCGATGCAGAAACGGGGATAGTCTTTATGTGTTTTGTCGAGGAAGGTGCCCATCTCTTCAGGCTTCCCGTAGTACCAGCCGTAATAGCGGTTCCAGGCGATGACGTCGGTGATGTCGTGGATGTTCTCCCCGGGATCGAGCATGCTGGCGCCTGCCGTCAGCCGGGAAGGGTCTTCGCTCTTGGCTAACTTGTTCAGCTCCCGGATCAGGGGCACCGGGCTCTCCTCCTTTGGATTCTGGATCTCGTTGAAGATGCTCCAGAAGAGGATGGAAGGATGGTTGAAGTTCTGCCGGATCAGCTCGGTCAGCTGTTGCTTAAGGTTCTCCCGGAAAGCCTCGGTGGGCTCATATCCGTTCGTCTCGGAGAGGAAGCCTGCCGGGGCGCCCACCCAGGGGATCTCGGCCCAGACAACGATACCGTTGCTGTCGGCCAGGTCGTACATGGCGCCGGCCTGCTGGTAATGGGCCAGCCGCAGGGCGTTGGCGCCCATCTCCACGATCAGGTCCATGTCCTGCCGGTGATCGGCGTAAGAGAGGGCAGAGCCCTTGTTGTAGCGGTCCTGGTGGCGGCTCACCCCGTGCAGGGCCAGATGGGTGCCGTTGAGGAAAAAGCCTTCGTCGGGATCCACATGGAAAATGCGCAGTCCCAGCGGTTGGGTCTCACTGTCGGTAATGCGGCCATCCTGCAGGAGACCGATACGCACGTGGTACAGGTAGGGATCGTTCCGGCCGTTCCACAGGTGAGGGTGGGGGAGGGTGATCTTTTTCGACCAGGTGCTCTCTCCTGCCGGCGCCGTATATGCCTCCTCCTGGGAGAGGACGGGGTGGCCCTCCGCATCCAGGACGGTGACAGAAACTGATCTGGTCTCATCACGGCCGGTGGCGTTGGATATCCTGACTTTTATGTTGAGTTCTGCCGACGATCCGGAGACCTGCAGGGGGACCAGGTAAATGCCAGGGGAGGCATAGTCCAGGGGACTGATGCAGACCTTCGGGACGACGATCAGATGAACGGGCCGGTAAATACCTCCGTACAGATTGAAATCCCCGAGGAGGGGAGGGATGTCCGGGTTGTATGCATTGTTGGCAATGACCTTTAAGGTATTTTCCTTTCCGTATTCCAGATGCGGTGTCAGTTCAAAGACGAAAGCAGCATAGCCCCCTTTGTGCTCTCCCAGCAGATGGTTGTTCAGAAAGACCTTCGCCGTGGTCATCACGCCGTCAAAACGGATGAACACCCGCTTGTCACGCCAGTCTGCCGGGGCAGTGAACGTTTTTTCATAGATACCTTCGCCGCGGTAATAGGGGATGCCCTCCTGGGCGTCGGTGGCGTTCCAGGTGTGGGGCAGGGAGACCGTATCATCGATCTCAGTGCCCGCGACCGACCCGCCCGTAAAGTGCCAGCGGTCCGTCAGAGGGATCACCTGGCGGTCCTGGGCCAGGGAAAGGTCGGGGGCGAAGAGAAGAGCAAGGAGCAGTGCAGGAAGGAAAAGATTTTTCATTTTGTCAGAATATATGGATCAGGTGTGCAGATACCGCGTTCCGTCAGAGCCTGTCTCCGGCGCGGCATCACCGTTCAAAGATAAAAAACATTGTAATAATCTGATACGCTCTCTAAAATGCCCCGAACTTCAGCACCAGATGGCCGGCAAAGCCCCGCAACGCATGGGTCGGGACGATCAGGTTGCCGGAGGCATCCTTCAGATAGATATCGGAGGTAAGCCTGTAGTCCACACCAAAGGCCAGGCGGAAGAACTTGACCAGGTTCAGCTCCAGCTCGACACCCGGGACGAAAATGAAGTACCCTGTAAAGGGGAGATCATAGAAAGGGTCCCAGAAATAGACGTCGGTACGAAAGCGGGTGATACCTCCTCCGCCGATGAGCATGGAGAGGGAGGCATGCACAGGGGAATTGGCCGCGATGATACTCTCCAGCAGCAACCCGCCGTACCCGCCTGTCAGCCTGTAATTACCGGCGTTGACATATGTCATGTTGTTGTAAAAACCGTAACCGCCCATGCCCAGCACGAAG
>WFRO01000527.1 GCA_015486475.1 Bacteroidales bacterium | reverse complement strand
ACCTGTATAAACCCCTCTCGGATAAACCTTTTGATCCGGAGAAAGAGGGATATAAACTCTACTGGCAGGACGAATTCAGCGGCAACCGTCTGGATACCACCAAATGGAAGAACAGGGCGCTGGGCGTGCGGCGGGCCGGCTTCGGCACCCCCGATGCCGTAGAGGTGCAGGACGGTTTCCTGAAGATCCGGGCTTATAGGCAGCATGACACCCTGATGGTGGGTGCTGTCAGCACGGAAGGGATCAAAGGCTTCCGCTACGGCTATTTCGAATGCCGGGCCCGGCTGCCGAAGACCACCGGCCCCTGGGCGGCCTTCTGGATCCAGTCGCCGAAGATCTCGCAGGGCGAGGATCCCGGTAAATACGGCACGGAGATAGATATTTTCGAGTACTTCAGAAAGCAGGGCGGCGATTTCATCTCGCACAACCTGCACTGGGCCTACGGTCCCCACCAGAAGAGCTCCGGTCCTTTCCTCAGCAGGGTGCCCGGGATAGGCGAGGGCTTCCACACCTTCACCCTTCAGTGGACGCCGGAGAAATATGCTTTTTTCATTGACGGATTGAAATACCAGGAGACACAACAGGCCGTCTCCCACATCCCCGAGAGCATCATTCTCAGCTACGAGCCCTGTGCCCGCATAGACCTGGATGTGACGGAGCTGCCGGATACGTTCGTGGTGGATTATGTGAGAGTGTTTAAGAGGAAGGATGAATGATGAATTTTGAATTTTGATTTCTGATTTCTGAATTATCAGGGGAGGCTTCACGCAATGAACGCAAAGAGAAACGCAAAGAACGCAAACTAATGAATGACAATCGAATGACAATCGAATGACAACTGTATGACTATGGTGTGACTAAAGTATGACTATCGTATGACTACAGTATGACAACCGTATGATAACTGTATGACCACCGAATGTCCATTGTATGACAAAATAATGCATTTGCGGCTTGCTTTCAACTACGAATCACCGTATTTACTTTCTTCGTATTTTTACGAAATACGAACAAAATAAAATCGTGTTATGAAAAATGCTGTTATTTCTCTTGGAATATTACTGATGCTGATCCTGCCGGGAAGTATGTTACAGGCTCAAAAAGCCGGAAAGATGGACTCTCTGCAGGTGCAGAAGATCCTCAAAGAGTACGAGAGCTGGTCGAAGATGAAGAACGACTGGCCCAACCTGGCCCGCTACCGTGAGGCCAATGCCAAGCTGCCCCCTCCCGCCAAAGGGGAGAAAAGGGTAGTCTTCATGGGCAACTCGATCACCGACGCCTGGATACGGTATTCACCTGAGTTTTTCAGGGAGCATCCTTATATCGACCGGGGCATCAGCGGGCAGACCACCCCACAGATGCTGATCCGCTTCCGGCCCGACGTGATCGACCTGCAGCCGGCCGTGGTGGTGATCCTGGCAGGCACCAACGACATCGCCGGGAATACGGGGCCTTCGACGCTGAAGATGATCGAGGACAACCTCGCCTCCATGGCCGAGCTGGCTAAGTATCACCATATCAAAGTGATCCTTTGCTCGGTGTTGCCGGCGTATGACTATCCCTGGCGACCCGGTCTGCATCCTGCACAGAAGATCATTACCCTTAACAAATGGATCCAAAAGTATGCGGAAGAGAACGGTATGATCTACCTGGACTATTTCTCCTCCCTGGCGGATGAGCGGAACGGCATGAAAGCTGCCTATACCACCGATGGCGTGCATCCCAACCTGGCCGGCTACAAGATGATGGAAGGACTGGTCGAAAAAGCCATCCGCCAGGCGCTGGAGCAGTGAGATGCCGGAGGAGGTGTTGTTCCATTAGGAAGAAGTACTTGGAGTGCCTAAAGTGCGCTAAAGTTAAAAGTGAGTAAAAGTCCCGTAATTCTAACGCGTTAGAATTGCGAGGATCCCCGCCCGGCTGACGCCAGTCGGACGGGCTGTACCTTGCAACTTTTAATCCCGAAAAACAGCGAATGCCACCATGGCATTTGCGTAGTTTTTCGAGCCCGTCCGACTGGCGTCAGCCGGGCGGGGATCCTCGCAATTCTAACGCGTTAGAATTACGGGACTTTT
>WFRO01000526.1 GCA_015486475.1 Bacteroidales bacterium | reverse complement strand
GGCATATTGATTATCTCACTTTCGTGCCGGACGGGGAGCCCACCCTCGACCTCAACCTGGGGCGGGAGATCGGCGCCCTCAAAGAGACGGGCATCCGTGTGGCGGTGATCACCAATGCCAGTCTGCTGTGGCGCGAGGATGTGCGGCAGGACCTCATGGCGGCCGACTGGGTGTCGGTGAAGGTGGATTCCGTATTGCCCGGGGCCTGGAAACGTACCGACAAACCGCATAAGAACCTTGATCTGAACACCATCCGGCAGGGTATCCTGCAGTTTGCCGATGAATACCAGGGGACCCTGATGACCGAGACCATGCTGGTGAAAGGTTACAATGACAGCAAAGAGTCTATCCTGATGACAGCGACCTGTCTGGAGAAGATAGCGCCTCATACCGCCTTTATCGGGATCCCTACGCGCCCCACCGCCTTTGAAGGGGTGATGCCGGCTGATGAAGAGGCGATCAACTATGCCTACCAGGAATTTCAGGAGCATGTGCAGCATGTGGAACTGATCCTGGGCTATGAAGGCAATGCTTTTGCTTTTACCGGCAATGTGGAAGAGGATATTCTGAGCATTACCGCTGTCCATCCCATGCGGAGAGAGGCCGTGGAAGAGCTGTTGCGTAAAGCCGGGAAAGAGTGGAGTGTCGTCGAGCAGATGGAGAAAGAGGAGAAGGTGCGGATCATGGAATACAACGGACACACCTTTGTGATGCGGAAGCTCAGGAAGAACCTGGAGGTGTGAAGGAAATGGAAGGATGCCTGCCTGCCGGTAGGCAGGGAATATTGGAAAAATGGAATATTGGAATATTGGAATGATGGAATGATGGAAAAATGGAGTGATGGGTATCCCGATGAAGCGATGAAGCGATAATGAGATGAAGCGATGCCTGCCTGGCGGTAGTGTGAAGTCAACCTTAAGACAACGCATTACATAGCCTGCCCGCCCCCCTGACCCCCTGAAGGGGGAACCCTCACCCACGCTGGCTATTGATCTGTGGGCGGACCTCCCCTTAGGGGACCGAGGGGGCGTGAAGGATATAAGGTGTATTGGATGCGACATAATTAAGATGACATGTCACTAACACCTAGCACTTCTAACTTTTAACTTTAGGCATTTTAGGCACTTTAAACTTTATGAAAATCTACATCCTTAACGACAACCGACCCAAAACCCCGTATGGTTCGGAGCACGGTCTCTCCTGGCTGGTGGAGGCCGGTGGGGGAAAAGTGCTTTTCGATACGGGCCCCTCGGACATATTCCTGCACAATGCGGAGAAGATGGACCTCTCGCTCGACGATGTGGATACGGTGGTGCTGAGCCACGGGCATTATGATCATGGCAATGGCCTGATGTACCTGGACCGTACGCCGCCGCGCCGGTTGATCTGTCATCCGGAAGCATTTGCCGGAAAATATCACAGGGGAAGCACGGCATGGATCGGTCTTCCTCTGACGCATGAAGAAGCGGCTGCAAGATTTGATCTGGTCGAAACCAGAGAACCTTACCGGGTGACGGATGAGATCATCTTTCTGGGAGAGATCCCGCGGAACAATGATTTCGAATCGAAACGGACTGCTTTTGTCAGGGAGGACGGGCGGGAGGATTTCATGCCCGACGACAGCGGGCTGGCCGTCATTACACCCCGCGGTCTGGTGATCATCTCGGGCTGCGGGCATGCCGGTATCTGCAATATCACCGCACATGCGGTGCAGGTGACCGGCATACGTAAGATCCGGGCGGTCATGGGAGGGTTCCATCTCAAATACGATGATGAGGTGACCCGCCGCACTGTGGCCTGCCTTAACAAAATGGGGGTGGAGACAGCCCGGCCTTCCCATTGCACGGAGTTGCCGGCGCTGGCCCGTTTTTATGAGCATTTCGGCAATGAGTTCGTGCGGTCGGGAGATGTGCTGGAGATATGACGTTTTCAGGGGAACGGAGATGAAAAAAGAAGAAGAGACACCGGAAAGGCTCCTGGATGAGCTGACGAAAGCGCTGGAGAAAGCGCCGGACGATCCTGACCTGTTGTACCGGCGGGCAGCGGTGCTACAGCAACTGGGACGGTACGGAGATGCGGCCAACGATCTGATCCGTCTGCTGGAGAAAGAACCGGACCATGAGGCAGCACAACAGCGGCTGGCCCTGCTGGAGGAGATCCTGAAATTTACCAACCTGGATATCTTCTCCGATCCCAATACCCATCATGACCCGTGGATGGAGTAGGGAAGGAAAAGGCAGAAGTAATAAGGCAGAAGGCAAAAGTAGTCCGACTTCGCCATCCTTCGATACGCTTACGGCTACTCAGGAACCAGTAATGAGTAGGGAGTAAGGAGTAAGGAGTGGAAAAGATTGATGAAGCGAATAACAACTCCAAACTCTAGGCACTCCACACTCCACACTTCTTAAGGCAAAAGGCAAAAGGAAGAATGGAAGAATGAATATCGAACACCGAATATCGAATGTCGCCTGCCTGCCGCAGGCAGGAATTCTGATTTTTGAATTTTGAATGAAGATTTATGAATGACTACTTAATTTCATCCCGACGTAGTCGGGGTAAATTTCGCGAGC